>NZ_VHOP01000107.1:0-321 GCF_008704325.1 Acetobacter sp. DmW_125128
CTATGCCACGCCATATCCAACGGTCCAATGCAGGGAAGTCGGTGATCCGCTCGCGTGTCGAGCATGTCTTTGCCGATCAGAAATCACAGACAGGGCTGTTCGTCCGAACAGTGGGTATCACCCGGGCCACAATGAGGATCGGCCTGGCCAATATTGTCTACAACATGCGCCGCTTCCTCTTCCTCGAGAGGTTGAATGCGGGCACGTAGTCACCCCGGTGGCGATACTCCCCGGTCTGCTCAAATCGCAGAGCAAAAATCAGGATAAGGAACCTGAAATCACGCACAAGAGCACTCAGTCAAAGGTTTTTCGAACCCTCCA
>NZ_VHOP01000108.1:0-1457 GCF_008704325.1 Acetobacter sp. DmW_125128
CCAGATGGGGTGGACGGCCTCCCTGCGGCATCGATGTGCCATAATGGAGGTTCACTGACCATCAGAAGGAGACCGCCCGGATGAAAGCTAGCATAGTCGGCCTTGATATTGCCAAATCTGTTTTTCAGGCTCATGGAACTGATGCGAATGGAAAGAGCATTTTCAAATGCAAGCTTGGTCGCAGTGAAGTTTCGGCATTTTTTGCAAAGCTTGCCCCCTGTGAAGTTGTGCTGGAAGCCTGCGGGTCAGCGCATTACTGGGCACGGGTGATCAGCAGGATTGGTCATGATGTCAAACTGGTTCCTCCTGATCGGGTCAAACCATTTGTCAAAAAAGGCAAGAAAAATGACGCTGTTGATGCGGCTGCAATCTGCATGGCGGCAACTCATCCTGATACGATGTTTGTTCCGATCAAGAGCGAAGAGCAGCAAGGTGTGTTGTCGCTGCATTCCACCCGTGCTCTTCTGGTCAAACAGCAGACCATGTTGAGTAATGCGTTACGGGCTCTTGCTTCCGAGTTCGGGCTGATTGCCCCTCTGGGCACACGCCGGCTGCCAGTGCTGATGGCAAAAATAGAGGCATCAGCAGACCTGCCTGCTGCCATGAAGCAGAGTGCCATGTTGTTATTTGAGCATTACGAAAAAGTCGCTCAGAGCATTGATGCTTTGGAAGGGCAGATCCGGGCTCGTGCAAAAAACGATGATGATGCGCGTCGGCTGATGACCATTCCCGGGGTAGGTCCCATAACGGCTTCCATGATTGTCGCCTCGGTCGCGGATATTGGCTCCTTCGCCTCTGCGCGCCATTTTGCCGCATGGCTTGGGCTTGTGCCTCGTCAGCATTCTACAGGTGGTAAAACCCGTCTGGGAAGGATTACCAAAGCGGGCAACCGGCAGATAAGAACATTGCTGGTTCTTGGCGCCACGGCCATGCTTCATCGTGCCCAGAAGTGGGAGAGCGCTGCGGGTCAGTGGTTATGCGAACTCATGGCGCGTCGTCCAAGGCGTCTGGCAACAGTCGCACTTGCCAATAAAATGGCTCGTATCATCTGGGTCCTGTTGTCACGCAAAGAGATCTATCGTCCGATTGGGCACAGTGTTGCCGCAGCCTGATCTGCACCAGCAGGACGATGGACACTGGGGCTTGCTCCGGTAGATCCGGCAGTATGTATATGAACCGACGTGATGGGAAGACTGTCATTCAGAGACACAGTTCAGGCCATACCGTTCGACCGTCTGTGCCCTTGAGCACGCGATACCAGATTGGTGCCTGACACGTGAGCGCACACCCATGATGGCCAGCGCATAAAGTCGCACAAACAGGCCGGACATAAGAGCGCATCTGACCGGGTCTTCACGTTAAATCGGTATTTGTCATCCAGCCGATAGAATAATCCGTTTTGGAAATTACATCGAAAGAACATTATGAAGTATTGCGCTTAAACGGCCGTCCACATA
>NZ_VHOP01000109.1:0-808 GCF_008704325.1 Acetobacter sp. DmW_125128
ACCGGTGCGCTCATACCTTCATGTCTGCAATCCATATCGCAGCAAGCGTCATCTTCTATCTCAAAGAATGAGTCCTGAGCCTAGGTAAATGACAGCAGCATTGGTTAAAATCTCCCTTGGTGTGGCAACTGTATATAGTAGTGGGGACTTATCTGCTCTGGCTGGCGTAAGTGGCCTGTCGTCTATTGTTGTTACGAAAAATGCTGATACTCCTGCTGGAGATCCCGTTGTTGTGGATCTTTCTACTCCAATAGCAGGTGTCAACGCTCTTAATGCCATTACAGTGGAGAATGGCGCCACGGCTAAGGTAGGCGGTGGTCTGTTAAATGCGACCGCAATTAGTGCTCTGAAAACTGACGGTGGTATTCTTGACCTTCAAGGAACTTTAGTTGGTGTGTCGGCCTTGAAGCAAGTTTACGTTGGACCGTCTGGTGGTCAAATCACGATGGAGCCGACGGGACTTGATGTTGGTTTGCTTTCTGTCCCAGTCATTTTCTTAGATAAAGCCGGACTGCCAACAACGACAATCCCTAAAGACTTTGTCATGGACTTTCCTCAGGTTAGTAAGCCATTGTTTGGAGATAAGTCCATAACAGCAAGTTACAGCGCGGTTACAAATACAACGACGATTGGTCCGGGCGTTAGCGTTGGTGGGATAGTCAATGTCGGTCGTGTTATGGTGCTTAATGGAGACCCATTTGATCTTAAAAACACCGGAACAGATGGAGGGTTCTAAAAACCCCCTGGTTTTGAGGTCTTCTGTATGATTCTATTTCTTCTGCGTTGATTGAGGGAATGGCGATATGAA
>NZ_VHOP01000012.1:0-199748 GCF_008704325.1 Acetobacter sp. DmW_125128
CAACAGACGTACCGCCACTCATCATATCCTGAATCATGGTTACCCATAGATTCAGAACTCAACACAAAATGCAACTGTAGTGCTAGAGTATCATCATCATGAATCTTCTATAAATTTTGAGAATGTTTGTAATGCCGGACAATGACGACAGCTTTATTGAAGCCGGTATCCGGTTTACGTTTGACCCGGAAGACTTTTTGCGCGGCTCAGCAGAAGCGCAAGATGCCCTAGAAAGCACGCTGGCGGAGATGATCAATTTCCGCCGGGAAGCGCAGAAGCAGGAGCAGCAGTTAAAGGATGCCATACCGGGCATTGCGTCTGCCTTGGGGGCCTCTGTTGATGAGGTGAAGGATGCAATCAAGGATCTGAAAAAATCAGAGCAGGAGGCAGCTAAAGAGACAGCGCGCGTTCAAAAGGAAGAATCCCGCAACGCTTTAGCCGAAAAACGCCGCGCCGTACGTGAGGAAGAGCAGCTTGCCCGCCAACAGCAGCGCGAAGAAATGGCGCGCCTGCGTGAGCGCCAGCAGGCCATTCGGGAAATACGTGATACCGCGTTGGCGGCTGTGGGTGCTACCAGTTTGATTGGCGGCACGCGTAATATTGTGGGGCTAGTTGGGCAGACGGCAGCAGAGGGCGTTGCCGCCTCTAATATGGCGGCGCGTACGGGATTTTCTGCCCGCGAAATCCTTGCTGTTGGTGAGGCCGGGGCCTTAACGCCGGGCAGCAGCCGCCAAGAAGCTCTGCAATCCATGAACGCATTGGCACAGGCGCGAACAGAGGTTCACCTAAACGGCCAATCTCAGCTTACAGACCTGCTTGCTAACCGGTATGGCGTACATATCAGTCATATCATGAATGGCAGTTATGAAACATCTATGCAGCACATTATGGCTGATCTGCGCAGGCGCGGGCATAGCGAGCAAAGCCTTATTGCTATTCTCGAACAATCTGGCCTGACCTCTGGCGGATGGAGCAATGAGGTTCTACGAGGGCAGGATATGCACCAGCGTATTCAGCATGGATATTCCCTAACCAGACACATGGCTGACAACCTTCAGCAAATGGAGAAGGTTGATGAGCAGATGAAGCATCTGGGTGAAATGTGGGTGCAGTTTAAAAAAGACATTGCCATAGACATGCTGCCAGCGATGGAAAGTGTGTCTGGTCTGCTGGAGAAAGCTGACAAGTTAGCCGTAGAGCACCCAGATGCTGCGCGTCACCTGACAGAAATTGCAGCCGTCATTACAGCTTTAAGTCCTATTTTGGCAGGAATTGGCGGTGTGGTTGGAACTACCGCCATTTTGAAGCTGGCCCTTAGTAAAGGTGGGTGTGGGTGCGCAAGGAACGGCAAAGAAGAAACCGGGACATTAGAAGAATCTTCTGCAAATATTTCTGAGGATGCTGCTAAAAAACAGGCGCTCAGGAAATCTGAAAAAGAGGTTGAGCGCCGAGCTTCTACCGGTCTTTTGTCTCGCCTACTTATGGGGGGCAATTATGCCTTCGATTTGTATGCATTTTCTGAATACTTCCCACATGCGGCTTCATGGTTGTTGGGGCAAGGGTGGGATAACGAGCACCCGACTACATTTCACGGGAACGCTAAAGGTTTACCTCAGCATCTTACGCCAGATATGCGCAACAAGCAGATGCACTTATCAGAACTGGAAAAAAAATACGGACTGCCTGCTGGTATGCTGGATGGTATGTGGGCCAAGGAAAGCAGTCGTGGTTTGCACGCAGGTAAATCTAGAGCGGGAGCATTAGGAGATTTCCAGATTATGCCAGACGTAGCTGCCGCTTCTGGTATTGATCCTAATAATTTCTACCAATCGGCAGAGTATGCTGCAAAACGCATGCATGGGAATATGGTTCAGTATGGAACGATTGCTGCCGCTCTGGCCGAGTATAACTGGGGAGGGGGTAATCTTAAAAAAGATATGTCTCTTCATGGTGGAGACTGGCAGAGATATGCTCCCAATGAAACACAAGATTATATCAGTTCTATCTCGCGTTTCGTGTCTGCATCTCAACAGATTCACGCTATGAATAAACAGGTTAACGCTTCCCGCGCTATTCGGGGCGGTGCTGTGCATACCGACAACAGCCAGACGACAACGATGACAATGCACGTTCAGAACGTAAACGTTAGGGCGAATGACCCCCAGCAAATGGTGCAGAAAGTGGCGCAATCCAATAACCACATGCTTACAGCAGCATCTGTTGATACGGGGGTAATGTAATGGCAGGCGTTCAGTTGCCCAATATAATTTCTATGGCGCGGTGTCTTGCAGATAAACTGTATGAAGACACAAAGGATCTGCAAAATTTTCAGGCTCTTGAAGCCGGAATTACCGGTGGAGAGTATGCCATTTGGGGGTTCATGAAAGCGAATGGAGATTCGGATGAAGTTGCAAGAGATTGCTGTTTACTCTTTATGAAATCTGTACATGAACGTTGGCGTGAACTTCTTATGAAAGAAGCACAGCCAGTTGGTAATGCTTGATAACGGGGTGATTCGCTTTAGCGGAAAATGGGCTTGAAATAGCTAACAAGCCGCAGAAAATCGCCATTTTGGGGTATGATTCCATATGGTGCCATGACCTAGCCGCCTGTATGCTTCGTTCTGGAATTATCCGTCATTCCAGCCCACACCAAACATATTATAGAGGCGTTTTGGTTTCAAAAATTGTCTTTACTCTCCCTCCGGCAATCTAGAGAGCAGGTCAGCGGCAATGATCGGCACGCGTGTCGCTTCGATATGCTCGCTGGCATAACAACGCGCCAGCAATTCCTCTCCTAAATAGACATCATACTTTGCTCGCTTCATATCAGGTACTAGTCGGGCTAGAACTTCCGCGTCAGGCGCAGGTCTTTCGGCGAGGGTTTTCAGGGCGGCAATCAGTTTGCTCCTGTCTTGAGCCGGAACCGTGACCGCGATGCCCTCCGAATTGGCCGTTACGCCATGAGAGGCGAGCGCTAGCACCAAGGCCAGTTGAGCCCGATTGCCGACCCAGGGGAAAAGCAGGAGTTCGTCTTCATGCCGATGCAAACCTGCATGCCGCAACCCAAGATGGTCGAATGTCTCTCTGGCTTCAGTAAGACATTCAAGAGCTATCCTGTCGAGAAAGCGAGGAATGGCGATGCTCTCGTAAACCCGGCGCATCTCCGCTACGACTTCATCGGCCGGGGGCAAGCCCTCGCCACCGAATTTGGGCGGCACGCCACCATACGCTCGTGTGACCAGAATTTCCCGGCGTTGATTGTCGAGTTCAATCACCCGCCACCGACATCCGGCGAAGATGATGAGTTGTTCCGGCATTACCGGGCTATCGATCGGCAGCGTGCCAAGGTTCCGTCCGCGATCCGTAATAACCTTGAATTCGTCAGGCGTCATGAATACGGCGTAGAACCCACGGCCATTGATGACCCGTTCGCCTTCTTCGCCTGGCAAAAGCGTTCCGTCTGGTGCCTGTTCAATAAGCTGGACCTCTGGATGCTTCATGCGCCGCAGCACATCAATGTAAAGGGCCTGATCAATTTCAGGAAATACCCGACTCTCGATCAGGCGGTTCCAGCCCTGTTTGACTGTCAGTCCACCGTGTTGAGCGATTAGTGCCAGAATTTGCTGTATCAGCGTGGAAAGATGCAAACACCCAATCTGAGGCGGTTCATTCCAGCGTCTCAGCATCAGATTGAGCATGGCTATGGTCTGCACCGTGCGGGGCCGCATGGCATCAATGGGATGGATGCGTTCGTCAATCGCCATCTCGGTGGTGTAGACCCGCATTACCGAGGACTGTCCGGCACGTCGACCGGAACGCCCCAGTCGCTGGCGCATACCTGAAACAGTGTGTCCAGGCCCAATCTGGCTCACAGCATCAATGTGGCCAACATCGATGCCCAGTTCGAGGGTCGTGGTTGCAACAATGGAACCTGGTCGATCACCTTCTTTCAACCTTCGTTCGGCTTCCTCACGGTGCTCACGCGATAAGCTACCGTGATGAGCGAAAAATTCCTCTGGCACGCCCAATGTTTCACAAAGACCACGCAGTCTTGCAGTGTACAGTTCAACATTCCCACGCGAGCCAGCAAAAATTAGACTCCGCTGCCCTCGAAGCGTGTCGAAGATGTGTGTCGCGATCTCTATGTCTGCCGTGCTCTCGGTTGCCTCGCTCTTGTCTGAATTCTCGTCACGTTGCTTCAGACGTGGCTGTATATAGCTGCGAACCTGAAGTTTCAGGGGTTGGCTACCCATTTTAGATTCCAGTATCTCCACGCCATCCGGATTCAGTGGCCGTAGGAAAGCAGCTGAGGCCCTCATGTCGGCCAAGGTGGCCGAAAGGCCCACTCGAACGACAGGATGCCCTGCGGCGATCTCGATACGATTGAGCAGCGATTGAAGCTGGCGTCCGCGCTCTGCATCCATAAAAGCATGCATCTCGTCGATCACCATGTAACTTAGCGCACCGAACAGACGCTTTGCTTCATTTCCTCGTCGGACGAGGATGGCTTCCAGACTTTCTGGAGTGGTCAGCAGTATCCCTTGGGGCCGCTTACGTGCTCTTTCCTTGACGCTGCTGGCCACATCCCCGTGCCACTTCCAGACAGGAATCTCCACTTCTTCGCAAAGTATCTCCATGCGACCGAACTGGTCATTGATAAGTGCACGCAAAGGGCTGATGTAAATGGCTTCAAACCCGGCACCGAGCTTGCGTTCATCTGTAGCCAGTCGCGAAACAATCGGTAGGAAGGCTGCCTCGGTTTTTCCGCTTGCTGTCCCGGCCGTGATAATGAGATCTCCCTGTCTTTCCAGCAGAACCGGAATGGATCGTTCCTGGATATCCCGCAGCTCCGTCCAACCCTGACGCCATATCCAGCGCCGGACTTTCTCGTGCAGCATATTGAAAGACGTCGATGCGCCGTCATTTGAGGCTTGCCCGAACGGGTCGGACGGCGCGTCGTTCAAAGCCTGAAGTCCGCCAGATCATCATCGGGCGAGGTCTGAGTGGAGCCGGTCGTTGAGGGACCGGTCGCACTAGGCGTATCTTTATTGTCGTTATCGACAATATCTCCGCCCGCCAAGGGCGCATCCGGCGCGACCTCAGACTGGTCCACCAGTTCCTGCCACTGAGCCTGCGGGTTCTGTTCCATGATCGCGAGCAGATCCAGAAAGGCCTTGATAGTGTTACGGGGCGTCCGGAAATAAGCCTCACCAATTTTCTGGTTGCAGTGAGTCATAAAGGCCTTGAAAACCTCATCCGGCACCAGGTAACGACTTTGGTCACCATAAGCGAAGACATGCCGCAATTTACTAAGCAGAATGTAGAGGTCTTCGGGGGTCAGGCTCTGAAGCCGAATAACCGGGCCGGAAAGATCGACCAGACCATTGCGGGCAAAGCTGTTTTCAGCCAAGCGGGACCGCAACGCTTCGTATGAATAGAGGCCCCGGCGGCTGTCCATCAAGAATTCGGGCGTACCACCGAAGTAGACGCCGAGAGATTCAGCCGAGCCCTGGAGCACATCATTCACGATACGGAGAATCTGCTCGTAGTTGGCGTTGCGTGATTGGGCGCTGACCAGCTTGAAAAGGTTTACGCATTCATCGAGCATGACCAGAAAACCCGAATAGCCTGCCAGGGTCACAAAGCGACTCATGACCTTCAGGTAGTCGTAAACCGAGGCATCGTCGATGATGGAACGTACGCCAAGCGCCTCCCGAGCCTCAGTTTTGAGCGCGTACTCACCACGGAGCCAGCGAAGTGCCGCCGCCTTTCCGCTCTCGCTGCCGTCTTCGAAAGCTCGCCAGTAGCATTCGATGACGGTAGCAAAGTCATAGCCGGAAACGAGTTCCTGAATGGGGAGCAGCCGTTCCTGGATGATGTCTCCGATCTTGCGACCTGACGCCTTGGCTGAAGCCTGCGCCTCCATGATGAAACGTTCGACTACGCTTGCCAGAGCCCCTCCACCCTGCTTGGTGCGGGTGGCCATGTTACGCATGAGTTCTGCATAAAGGCTGCGGGCCTGGCCCCCGCTGGCCTGCAAGCGACGATCGGGGGATAAATCTGCGTGAGCCACCACCAGCTTGCTTTGCATGGCAATAGAGCGGGCCAGGTTAAGGAAGAAAGTTTTGCCTGCTCCATAGTCACCAATAATGAATCGAACCGCAGAACCTCCGTCCGCGATGCGTTTAACGTCCTGCACCACCTGATTGACTTCGCCTGCGCGACCGACCTGAACTAACTGGATGCCTGACCGTGGCACGACACCTGAGCGAAGCGCCTGAATGACGCCATCACGGTCCTTGGGCTTAATTTTCTCCGCAGTGCGCGTGCCGTCTGAAGCTGCGATACTGAGGTTGGTCATGATGATGCTCCCGGCGCGTCAGCAAGGAGCGCCATATTGATGATCAAAGGGTCACCGTCCACGATAAGTTCTTCATCGAACGTATCATAGGCCCATTCGTTGATGGCTTCGAGCGCGCCATCCGGCATCAACCCGAGTTCGCGCGCCTTGGCCTCAAACCCGAAGCGTGTCCATTCCGGTTGGTTGACCAGGGCCTCAAGCAGGCGGGCCTGCTCAGGGCCAAGTCCGACGAACTTCGTTCCCTGTTCCAAAGTGGGAGAAACGGCTACCGAAATCGGAATTTCAGAGGCTTCATCCTCATAGATTGGCGCGAGAATTGCATCGACTTCCTTAGTCTCCTGCAGGATGACGTCGACCTTGCTCATGTCAATGACGATACCATCTTGGGATTTCGCTTTCGAGGGAGGTGCTGGAATTCGGTGACCACGTCTCCGCGATTTACCATCCTCGACCACGATCGGCTCCGCAGCGCAGGATGCCGTAGCAGCAGTACTCTGGTGCAAGACAGTGTAGAGTTCCTGTCGGCCGAGACCAAAGGCTTCGTAAAGCCTCTCCAAAGCCACCATCATGCCTTGATCTGTCTCGCCTATCGTTACGGCGACAGAAGCTGCCAGCGAAGCAATAGCGGTTCGTTGCTCGGGTTCTACACTCTCTACGATGGTTTTGAGGCGCCCAAGCGTTGGCAAGCGTTCCGGAAGCAGCTGCAGACGGGCTGTCAGTCGTTTCGTTTCATGCGGAGTGAGCCGCAGCCGTGTGGTGAGATCATCGACCAGCTTTGACCTTAAAGTCAGGGTTTTGGCTGCCGGGCCGATGGCGGTCATGATCAGGGTGGCTGTGCAGAAATCAGCACCGACCGGTGTTAGCTGGCCTTGAGTATCGCCAATACGGAATAGAATTATATTCTCACCTGGTCTGGTCCCACCGTAGGTTGGATCCGGCTCCATGCCGTAACCTACTCTTGCCAGCATGGCGGACATGTCACAAGCTTGCCGAAGACCCGAGGCTGTCTTGCCAGAACCAAAGCATCGCAGACCGAGCTCTTCAAGCGGCACATTGGCAAGAGGTTGAGGTAAATCACCTAGCCAGGCTCTGAAAGAACGAACAGTTTCTCTTTCCCCAAGTTCCACAGGCAGCATCAGGGCGGCGGCCATGCTGTCGGCACGTTCACGTTTCTTGCCGACGACCTTGGCAAATGCAGTCAGATCCTCACGAACTCCTTCGCAGAGCTTGATCATTTTGGTCCACGTCAATTGCGCTGGATCAGGAAGGCGATCGAAGCCATCAAACTTTATTGAAGCATGAAGATACTGACTCGCCGACCGATAACTTAGATTAAGTCGACTCTCTTTTTTATCTCTGAGTCGGAAACCTTTAGGAAATTTCTGATTAAAACGATGTCGCATGAGTTCAATGAACTCCGGACGCGCGCGCGTCGTTGCAATGCGCGGCCATAAGCCGGTTAAGTGAGGAGGTAAAGATAGAATACCTGCTATGGCGAGATCGACATCAAGCGGCATACCTCTCAATACGTGTAGACCTAATTTAACCTGAAGCAATGGAGACATATGATCTCCCAAAGCTGCGAGATCTGGCTTCCATGCCTCCACTCTCGGTATATCCGTCACAGCATGCTTCATTTCGATAAAATTGAGTAACTCAGTGCTGTAATTTACAAAAGAATTGTTGTTTCGGAATAGGCTTCGCAGGCGTTCTACTTCGGCTATCAATAACGCCTCTTCGTCAATCGGAGGGCTATCGGCGACCAAGCGACGTTCAAGCCCATAGAAGTAAAGAAAGGGATAGCCCATTGGGTAGCTCGTGTCGGATTTTCCGCTTGCCAGCCAATGCAGATAAGTCAATCGCTGATTGAGGGTGATATCAGTGTAAGAGGGCCAATAGCCCAGATCCAGGTTCGTTTGTGGCGCTCCGGACGCGACCTTGAGTGATGGTCTGATAAGACAAGGCGCTGGAGTGTCGGTATTCCAGCCTCCGTCAGGCGCTGCCGTCAAAAAGTTGCCGACATAGACCATGCCATCAGCAATCTCGAAGCCATGTACCGTCACTTTTTCGCCGGGGAGCGCCCAGTGAGCATCGTCTTTCTTGTGGCTCCGTGCTTGTCCATACGGCGCTGATTTCACCTCATCATTGGGAAATACACGTTGGGCATGAGAAGAGTGCCCGTGCGCAGGTAACGAGGCGACAGTCTCTTTCCTGGCTGCCTTATTGGTTGTGTCCGGAATTTCGGAACCACTGAAAATACGCTTTAGCCAAGAAAACATGTTCTACTCACGGAATGTGCGCCAGTTCTTTCAAATAGTAGGCACTGTTTTTCCGGTGCGGCAACTATTCCCTGTGGCAAGTGGGAATGGAGATAGAGCACACCCATTCTGTTCATAATCTCCGGCGCGTCAGACTGGTGACGGCAGTATCAGGACGCGCGGCAAGGCCGGTCTCAACGAAATGTCCGACGAGGCCGGTAACACCGGCCAGTAGAATGCGTGTTGTCATCAGCATGACTCTCTATGCGCCTACCTCAGAAGAAAATTCGTGATGAGGTTGGCAAGCTTTCTAAAGGGAGGTTGAAGCGGCCTTGTCTGTAAACACCCCGCGTAACCTTACGTTACGCTGCTAGTTCCGGCACTGCTACGGATGCAGGTTCGGCGTTGAGAAAATCATCAGTAGTCAACTCTGGATTGCTCGCGTCTTGAGAGATGCCCTGATTGATTAGGGCATCTTCTTCATCTGACGGCATGATAAATTCAGGTTTGCGCGGCATGCTCCGTATGTAGCGCGTGCTGTCCAATTTGGACAGCCTTCCTTGTACCGCACCCTGCTCACTGATATTGTCCATTTTGGACAAAGGCAGGTGAAATGGCAAAGAAACTCAATCTCGATCTTCTGAACAAGATATGGACTCTGGCAGAGCAGGGAACTGAAGGAGAGCGAGATGCAGCACGCAACCGGGCAGAGGCGCTGGTTAAGCCCCATGGTTACACATTGGCAGATGTGCCTGACCTGCTTTTGACGGAGGGGTATCTTGATGATGAGCCGGAGCCCTCCGCCGGTGGTTTCACCTTTTGCGATATGAGCAATCCAGCGCATCAACGCGCTTATGCAAGGGCCGAACGGAAGAGGCAGGCTGCATGGCGCATGGCCAACCGTGCCAAGATTGATGAAGTGCTGACACGTTATGGTTCAGAAGAGGCCGTGTTTGCGCATACGGCAGAAGAGAAAGCTTATGATGCGGCGATCAAACCCTTCCACAAGAAAGGAAAGGCTGGGCAGTGTGATACATGGGATGGCGAGCACTTCGGCCCTACGGCAAAGGTTCGTGCAGCCCTCGCTACAGTCAAGCCTTGGCCTGACACCATTCCCGATGCCATTGCGGAATATGAGTATTGGGAGAAGCTGCATGATGACCGGAACATCGCAGACGGCAACAACCAGTATAATTACCTCAGCCAAGGTGCTGACTTCCGGTACTGGGCCTTGGGCGATCTGATCGACAAAGAGATTGAGGCCCGCAATATCTCGGACGTGATTATCCGTCTCCGCTTTCAGGAAGCCAGTCAGGGCACTTACAATGACAGTGACGCCATCCTGCGGGATCTGGAACGGCTGCATGCTGAGGAAAGCCTCAAACCCGGAATTAGTGGGGCAGGGGATATTCCCCTAGACCGAGGATTTTCGGCCGCCTCTGTCGGGAAAGTGGGTGACGCCAAAAACCGCGCCACCTCTCCGTCCAATTTGGACACTGCTACAAAGCGCCGGGCGGAGGTTGTGCGCATCCTGCAAACTTCGGAGGGGATGCGCATGCCACTTCGAGCAATTGCCCAGATGGCAGGGGTTTCGCCTACTACGGTGGGGAATATTAAGAGGCGGATGACAAGGCTGGGATGATGCGTGAGCTGTATGTGGTGACAGGCCCCGCTTTTCATTTGCGGCCCATTCAGACCATGGGACATGATCGCGTGTTCGTGCCGTCCTCAACGTGGAAAGCGGTTTATTCGCCCAGCAAGAACAAAGCATCGGCGTATGTGTGTAAAAACGCGCAACAGCATCCACACTGCACGCAGATTACGGTCGCAACACTTATAAGGAATGTCGGTATTGACCCGTTCCCAGCTGTCTCAGCGCAAGTTAAGGCGCAAGCGTGGAAGCTGCCTTTTCCTTAAAGGTTGACGCTGAAATTCCTATTTAGTTTTGCCCTGCGGCAGAACGGGGTTTGTTTAAAGTCTCCTGTGCATGGCTTGTACAGGGATAGAGTTGGGGAGTCAGGGGCTAGAAGGAGATTATAGCATCGGCGGGATCGGCAAGATAACGCTCATCACCTAACTTACTCGGAGCCCAGGATTTTTCGTCTAAGCCAGCATCCGTGAGCATTTTACGCATCAGTTTTGCACAATATTTTCTATTTGTGCTTTTGTGCCCCCAGGAATCAATGAGGCTTTCTATTACTCGACTCACAGAGAAGATGATGCCAAAGAATTTGGCGCTGTTAATTTAATCAAGATCAAATGGGTCGGGAATGAAGATTGCAATGCGGGTCATTTTGGGCCTGAATTTTTCACTGGTAGCTTTTTTAGGTCTACATGAGCGTGCGAACGCTGCCGATTACGACATCCCCGCATTAGCGAGCGCGAGCTTAGATGACCGCACGCATGCGCAAATTATGTCGGATGGCATTACAGCAACCTTAAAAGTAACGCCATCACGCCAATGTGGCGCACGCATGGTATGGCAGAATGTGGATCCACAGGCACCTGCTTCTTGTCAGGTTGCTTATCTAACCATTAAGGACTTGGCGCATCCATCGTCCCCTGAAGTTTCTTTTGCTCTTTCCCCATACGGGCCAGAAGGCCCAGTCAATCATTTAACGATGTCTATGTATCACCTCGATACGTCATCTTCTGCGCCGCAAATTATGGTTTCAGCTTATACAGGCGGCGCTCATTGTTGCGAGATTACTTCAATTTTTGGTCTTGCAGCAGACGGGGCTTGGAAGGAAACTCCTTTAGGCTCGTATGATGGTGGTAGTCCCCCAGAAGTTATTGATGCCGCGCACAATGGTTCGGCAGAAATCGTTACCTTCGATCAGTCTTTTCTTTATACTTTTTCATCTCACGCTGGATCTTATCCGCCGGTTATACTTGAAAAATATCAGGGCGGTACCCTGAAAAATGTTACAAAAGATGCTGTTTATAAATTCTATTTACAGCAACAGCTTGAAGAATCTCAGAATAATTGGATCCAATATGGAAAATCTGAGCCAAATGGGTTTTTGGCATATTACGTTGCGACAAAGGCCAATTTAGGACAATTTTCTGAAGCTTGGCATTACATGCTCGCGAACATGGATATGCAAAAAGATAGCATGTTCGGTGTTTCTCTTTGTGATTTTAAGCCGGGTAATCACAAGGAATGCACAAGAGATGAACAATCACCGTTACCTTTCCCGATGGGGCTAGCGCTGTTCCTAGAAAAAAATGGATATATTACAGACGATCAGGCAAAGAGTGTACCGTTAGTGCCTTCCATTCAATCTGTTTCGGAAAACACAGCCGGCCATTACAACCCAGATTTTTCTTGCATGCCTCCACCAGAGCATAATGGTGTAGCAGTTATGCTGTGCGAAAATAGCTTGGCTGCAAAGCATGAGTTGGAGTTCGATCAAGTTTATTATGCTTTGCGGCAGGTCGTTGGCAAAGATGGATGGAAGCTTCTCAAGCAGGAAGTTATTTTAGATGAGAATGCGGCAAACGAAAGCTGTGGTTTGCCTATCCCGGGGGTGACCGATCAATCTATCCCGACCAATGGTGCTGCCTGTTATATTAGCGCGATGGATAGTTTAGCCGAAAAATATCGCCGCAGGCTTAGCGGGGCGGCTTTGGAAGAGGCCTCTAGGCCAATAGACACCCATATTGCATTGCAAAAGAAGCTTATAGATTTAGGATATTTGCCTGCGGGTAGTATGGCCGATGGTGTATATGGAGAAAGTACCAGAATTGCTATTGGGACATGGCAACGCGTTGCCGGTCGACCAGAAGTTAATAGTTTTATTTCCAATGCTGATGCCGATGCGTTATTGCCGGCGGCATCGGCAGCATCTACGTCCACTCCTTCTGTGCCTGCGTCAAATGTTGCCCCTTCAATCTCAACAGTACCTGCGCCGTCTCCTGCACCTTCTGTCCAAAGTCACGCCAAACCTTCGCAGTTATTCGGTCTAGCTATCTGGATTGTGGTTTTGGTTATTATATTTGGCTTTACACTTTACTTTCTGCCTTTTGCGATTGCTTGCATTCGAGATACTACGAAGAAAGGCGCTGTTTTTGCAGTTAATTTCTTTTTTGGTTGGACGCTGATTGGTTGGGTTGCTGCGTTAGTAATGGCAATCTCCTTCGAAACGCAGAGTGATTATGAACTAAAGCAAAAAGCTTTAAGCAAGATTGTTAATAGTTAATGAAGCATTAGAAGGAGCCTAATCTTCTTGGCGGAAAATGCCTCAATACTCCTCCTCTCTAAACATTAGTGAATTGCTTCCAAGGCGGCTTGTGGGTCGCCTTTTTCTTGTACAATCACCCAAAATATGAGATTGCTAAAGCAATGCCATTGCTTCCTGTTAATTTTGATATGGCGGCGAGTGTATGTGGGCGCGTTGAAAATCTTGCCACGCATTCTGTTTTCACGGCTCAGCCATTGCTGCTGGATCTGCGTTCTGATCCGGAATTGCAGCAGATGGCCGAAGATCCTGACATCAACGCGAAGCATAGGCTCTTCGTACCGCGCACTTCCACGCAACTATTGCAGAAATGGCCTGCGTTCTCAAATCAGGGCGTTGTGCAATAGGGCTTGCAAGAATTGGCTGTAAGGCCGATAAAAATATCGGCGCTATAATTGCGTCTTTTTCTTCTCTCTGGATAATATGTCAGGCTGTCCCGTAAGGAGCGGCCTTTTTTTGTTAGCGCCATGGTCAGCCTACTTAGCATTGAAAATGTCATTGGCTCTATAGGACGTTACGGGACAACTGCGCCTGTTACTCTGGGCAGCGTGCCTTTGTATGGCATGGAAATTCCTGACGTTTTGACCAATGGCGGCCAGCAGAGACTGGAAGTGCACTGGTTGCCGGGAGGCACCAAGATTGTTGACCGCTTAGGAAACGATCCGGCCCGGTTTTCGTGGAATGCACGTTTCACTGGCCCGAATGCGATGGCGCGTGCTCAGCTTCTGGCGCAGATGCTTTAGAGGATAACATGGTAGCATTGCGGCGGTAGGGGATTGGTAGTTTCCTATAAAGCTACTACCAGCTTTATAGCTAAGGTCAGTTAAGCTATAAACTGACTATGCGCTTTATAGCTTAGTGATAGGTATCACATGCAGGAAAGAGGGCTTTTAAAACCCTACATCTTGTATTTGCGTAAATATAATTATTAAATTAGCATTTTTGTCCTTCTTTATTACGCCATTCTTTATCCCGATTTACTATCCATTCTCTTGCTTCCTGTTTCCGCTCTTCATGCTCTCTTTGATTTTTTAATTCAGTTTGAATAATCGTATTTTCTATTTCGCTTAGGGAGTTATTTAATACCCTTACAGTGATACTTCCATCATTGTTTATATCAGCATTTACTCCTTTCATCCCTAAAACCGACTCAAGGCGGATCAACGTAGACACGTTGGCAGGATGACCATTTTCAATACGCGTAATAGTAGCGGGAGACACACCGGCAGATTTGGCGAGTTCTCTAACTCCTATTTTTAGAGCAGCTCGGGCCATCCTTAATTGTGTCCCTGTTATCATATTGGCACCTTGACAAAATTATTATGCGAAGCTTTTATATTAGCACAATGTTATCATTTGATGGCATTGTAAACAATAGTGGCCAAGCCTGTGACTGGTCCTCACATGGCTTGGCCTAACCACAAACCGAAGGATGAATTCGGCAATGGCTACACATGCCTATAGCACGCCCATACACACATGGGCATTCCATATCTTCTGTACAAGCCTTCCCGCATTGGTGGCACCAGCTCTTATTGCTCTGGCGCTGTTGGGAATGGGCGCTTCTGATCCTGTCGTAACTGGCCACGCAGCCCAGAAGCTGGAGGCTGTGCGATGAGCAAGATGCCAACAGATATAGTTCTCATAGATCAAGCAGCCAGTCTGGGTGAAATCCAGAACGCCATGCTGATGATGATGCGTGAACTGTATGAGCGCATGGATGAACAGAGCGACCCAGCCCCCACACATGCAAATGCAGCGGCTTGGGGTGATGGTCTGTCTTGGCTGGCACGCTCCGTTGGAAATGTTCGGGATAATTTGAAGCAGGCTGTGGCTTCTGAAGCGAGGGAAGCAGCGCGATGAGCAACCCGACACCGGCCATGACAGAAGCCGAGCATGATCATCTTGCCAACTATAGAAACCCACGCTTGCTGTTCGACAAAGCTGAGAAAATTGCACAGGCGCTGCATGATTTAAGCCAGCCAGAGAACGAAGTGGTTTTTCCGGCTGCTCGTTATTGGTTGGCGGACGAACTTTGCTCAACGCTGGAACGCCTCGGCAATGTGACCGGCTATAGTGTGCGGAGGGGTGGCCATGAATAAGCAGCCTCTCACAGGTTTCGAACAGGAAACTGTCAAGAACATGCGGAGTCAGGAGGCCGTCCTGAAAGACGCACGGATGATGGCCGCCCTTATAGTGGAAGTGACAGCCGGATGGAGCTGTGATGAATGCGACATCACCGAGCCCGAAGCTCTCCATTGGCTGAGCCATCGGTTGCGGGATCATCTTGATCTGCTGGCAGCACATACAGGCGCGAAAGACGCGCCCGGCTGGATGCTGCCGGAGGAAGTGGCATGAGTAAGACAACCATACTCTTGAATATCGATTTGCAATTCATCGGGCAGCAAATAGCCGAACAGACCTTTCATGATGGAGAAGGTGCCGCAAAGTTGGCTGACTATCTGACAGGTGCCGCTTACGCCATTGGGTTTTCTGCTTACCAGAATGGCAGAGTTCAAACACAGCAAACTGCTGCTTTGGCACAGACAATTTCAGAGGCCGGTATTAAGCGCTGGAAGGAACTTACTCTGGGTCAAATCCTGATGGAAACAGAAGCTGGAGGGCATGCGTAATGCCAAAGTATAGCAGCGCCAAGGATATGCCGGACAATCTCAAGAACCCGACTGCTTTCATCGCATGGGAGCATGTGCGCGGGGTTTTTGTTCAGGAATTGGGAGATGACAAGGAAGGCTGGGTGTTCTGGCCCTGCGTCCATTTCCAAGACGATACATGGCACCCATTGGCAAAGGATGGTGACATAACCAAAGCCCGCCAGATATGTGCCAGCCTTTCTGCAATCCATGACAAGCCAATACAGGATTGGACGCGCCCAGCCCCACCTGGACTAACCCTTGCATCAACACGAGAACAGATTTCCAATTATCTCAAAGGCACAAAGGAATGGCTGGAAACCACACATCCAGAACCTTCGCCGCTCTGGGGTGCAGGCTGGGAATATACAGATCACCTGTTCCTTGATGGGGTCACCCACTTCGAGTTTGAAGAAGAAATGCGGGCTATGCACAAGACTGCCTTGGAAGTCTTTGGCGGCATGGAGCCCAGTAAGCTCAAGGCTGGTCTTGCCATAGTCAAAGAACAGGCAACCCGCAGGTGGAGTCTGTTGCATGCAGCCAACATCAAGCCCGACCCCAAGCCGGAGGAAGTGGCATGAAGTCCCTTTTGCGTGAAATGTCCTTGTTCATTCTGCTGCCCCTAACGTGCCTGGCCTTCCGCACAACAACAGGGTTGGCCCGCTTCACATACCGCGTTGCCGGGAAGGATTGGGATCATGGCTAAAACAATAAGTCTGAGCGTGCAGCGTGTGCAGGAATATGGGGGTAATTATCTGCTGTTTGCTTTGCAGGATGATGGTCGGATGTTCTGCAAGATGGTTGCAGCTCTCCCAGAAGCAGCCGATGCCTACGTAAGCAATACAGGTGACTGGCAAGAACTACCCCCTCCGGCGGAGGGTAGAGCATGAGCCAGAAACAAACTTCTGCATCACAACGGCGCAAAACCCCTGTGGTCACACCTGATCGGCTGAGCGTCATTCAGGACGCAACCAGCGAATTGTCCTGCATCGGGATATGCCTTCAGGCCATGAGCAACGGCATGCTTACGGGATCGGAAGAAAGCGGCCCCGGTATGGGCGCTGTGGGCATGGCTCTGGAATGGCTATCCGGTGAAATGGAACGCCGATGCGCAGCCATTGCGGAGGCAGCATCGTGACGGATGGGCGTTCAAATTGGACAAAGGAGGAAATTGACCTTGTGGTGGGCCTGCGCACTCAAGGCCATGCATGGCGGGCTATAGCTCGTCGCCTTGGTCGGTCTGATACAATGTGTCGGTTTCAGTATGAGCGCTACACTGGCGAAAAGGTAAGCGGGGATTCCCGCTTACCCGATAAGAGTGCTGCAGAAACGTCTCCTCAATTGAAGGTAAGCGATATCAGGGCCGAGCGGGCACCTAATAGTGAGCCGCTTCCTATTGGGCATCCCGTCATCATGAAAGGCTTATGGAACGGTTTGGAGCGGTGGCGAGATAGCACTGACATCGATCAATAAGCATGCGATTCGGAGAAGTATGGAAGCAAAATGCTCTGACTTCTCCGATATCTGCATCATGCTTGGCGAAAAAAATTGTGTGGGCCCGAAGGTGATTTTGGGCAGTCGATATCAGCAATTGGTTGGATGAGGATGATGTCTTTTGTGAGGAAAATTAGGGCTATGTTTCGGTCGAGTCTTTTCGTTCCTGTGAAGACTTTTTGAGAAAATGGAAAGCAAAGCTGGTTTTGCATAATGAGCATGGATAGGAGCACCAGAAAGGCCCTGTTTTTGGTCTTCTCAATCATGCCTTCAGCCCATTGATCATTATTTATGCCGTAAAAACCTCATAAATCGTCACTGAGGGCTCTCTGTTTGGTCTGTGACTACAACCAGTGCGCGCAGAATGAAGCGCTTATATAGGGCGTATTTTAAGAGAAACGAAGCGTATGGCACTGGTAGCGCAGATTTTTATCAGATAGAACAAATGGAGAAGGCGTGATCAATGCCGAATGATCTTTTATTGAAGAATATTAGGTAGATGTGTTGGCTCCGATCGGGAGCCCCACATTCAAAAGAAAACCGCCCAAGGTGCACCAACACCGAGAGCGGCTTTCCGATGATGAAACGCCTTTGTCGAACGAATAGATATGACTTCGTGGGTCAATCTATACGAACGAAGACGAACAAAAACCTTTGGTAACGGTTTTGTAGTCTTTGTATGCGTACTGACTTTGTTTTGGGAAGACAAAAACGATTAAAGACATCGTTTTTTCATTCCTGATGACTGTCGTATTTTTCGTTCGACACCTTCTAAATTCGTTTTGACAGGTGTCATATGACCGAAGAGGACGTGCTTATTTTGTACGTCGTTCTGATTTGCCGCTTATTGCGTCTCGTCTACCGCTTGGGCGCCGCCGCCGTGCAGCAGTTCTTGCCGTCTGATGGAGGCGGTCATGGATCAAAAGGTTCCGCGTGCCGATATACGATATGTGTCGGTTAGTGATTGGATAACCCGTACAGGGATGTCCCGCACGGACACATATCGCAAGCTAGGCGATGGATCTTTGCATGGGAAAAAGATTGGACGCAAAACGGTTATAGATTTTCAGGCCGGGTTAACTTGGCTTGCGTCTTTGCCAGATGCTGAAATCATCACGAAATAAAACAGCCACCTGTCATTTCTGAGAGGTGGCTGCTTATCATTCTGTACAAGAAGAAAACCGCTCTCTCCTTGTACAGAAAAGATGAGTTTTCGTCCAATAAGAAATGACGTCTGGTGCTAGACTGGGACGTATAATTATGGCTGATAAAATGCCATCAAGCTCGGACTCTGTACATCTGGGTAGGGCAATAGACTTTCAAACTGTCAATCGTGCCGCTATGGGTATTCTTCCTGCGCTGCTGGGCCGTTGGCTGCCAGACGGCAAGAAGCAGGGTCACGAGTGGGTAGCGCGCAATCCCAAACGGAGTGACAGGAAACCCGGTTCTTTTAGTGTGAACTTGAACACGGGCCGGTGGGCAGACTTTGCGCAGGCCGATGCGCGGGGCGGGGATGTAGTCTCCCTTGCCGCCTATCTGGCGGACTGTTCTCAATATGAAGCCGCTGTGATGCTGGCAAAAATGCTTGGGCTGGCAGGAGGTGCGCAATGAGCATTTCCCAGCATATTCCAGCCATGGCCTGCATAGATGAAAACGGTCTGTTCAAACCGCTGACAGATCTGGAAAAGCAGGCAGCCCGTGGGCTTGCGACAGATACCCATGATGCAGAAATTTGGGAGCCGATGACGCCAGCTCCCTCCGAACCGGAGAAGCCCCGCAATGCCACAGATATGTGGGTGTACCGGGATGCAGAGGGGCGGCCTTTGTTCGCTCGTTTTCGGTACGATGGCAAACCCGGTGCAGATGGTATTCCGAAAAAGGAAGTCCGCCCGCTGACGTATGGCCGCCGTGTCTGGACAGATCACAATGGGAAACATCAAGACGTTACCGGATGGCATTGGAAGCAACCAGCCAAGCCGTTGCCTCTCTATGGTCTGGATAAACTTGCAGCCCAGCCCGATGCACCAGTTCTTCTGGTGGAAGGTGAAAAAGCGGCTGACGCGGCCCGTGACCTGTTTCCCGATCTGGTAGTGCTCACCAGCGGAGGGAGCACATCCGTCCGAAGCGCTGATTGGTCGCCACTGGCAGGCCGGGATGTCACGATCTGGCCTGATAATGACGAGGCCGGTGAGAAATATGCTGAGCATGCTATTGAGGCGTTACGGGATGCCGGGGCTGCGTCTGTGCGAATGGTCGTGCTTCCCGATACCTTGCCGCCCAAATGGGACTTGGCGGATGATCTACCCCTTGAAATGACGGGAGGCGATGCGGTCTCTGTGGCGGAAGCCCTCCGCCCGTTCATTGATGCCGCGCCACAGGCAGAAGCCAATGTAAAGATGCCGCTCGGTTATAGTATGACAAGCCGGGGCCTCTATTACACTCCAGAAGCAGGAGAAGATGGCCTTCCCAAACCAGCCATATGGGTTTGTGCCGCTTTTGATGTTGTTGCTGAAACACGAGATGAAAACGGGACAGGGTGGGGATTGCTGATCAACTGGCGAGATCATGACCGGCGCGCGCATCAATGGTCCATTCCGCGTAAAATGGTGCACGGGGAAGGCAAGGATATTGCGGGTGAACTGGAAGATGCAGGCCTGAACTGCAATATTTCTGCTACCCGACAGCTTCGTCAGTTCATTGCTTCCGTTCATACCAAAAGTCGTCTGCGCTGTGTCACCAATTCGGGTTGGCACAGGACGGATAATGGACCGGCTTTTGTGTTGCCCAATGGCATGACATTGGGGGAGGGCCGTCGGGCTGTGGCGTTTCAGACAACGCGCGCAGCTGCTGGCATGGAATATGCCACGGCAGGCAAGCTGGAGGATTGGCAGAAAGACCTCGCTGTCTACGCCGTGGGAAACAGCCGTTTGGCATTCGCCTTGGCGGTGGCTTTCAGTGGGCCGCTTTTGGATATCATGGGTGAGCAGTCCGGCGGCTTTCATATTGTTGGCGCCAGCCAGGCCGGTAAATCTACGGCCCTGTTTGCGGCGGGCTCTGTCTGGGGCAAGGGCGATAGGGACGGGCAGATACGCTCATGGCGTGGCACGACAAATGGGACGGAGGGCATCGCTGCCGAGACTTCTGACACCTTGTTGATTCTGGATGAGATGGGGGCGGCAGATGGGCGCGAGGTCGGGGACATTACCTATATGCTGGCCAACAATACCGGCAAGCAGCGCGCAGGACGGAACGGGGAAGCACGGGCCCGCAAGACATGGCGGTCCCTGTTCCTATCAACGGGTGAAGTTACTCTCGCCACCAAGATGGGAGAGGCTGGCCGTCGGGTTATGGCGGGGCAGGAGGTGCGTCTTGTCAGTATCCAAGCAGATGCTGGGGCCGGTATGGGGCTGTTTGAAAATCTGCACGGAATGCCTGGCGCCGGGGATCTTGCTGACTATATCCGCAGGGCTGCGCGCACCCATTATGGTACGGCCAGTCGCGCCTATCTTGATGCTCTTGTCAAAGAACGGGCTGACGATGAAGCGGGCCTCGCATCCGGTATCAAGAGTCTTGTTGATCGGTTTGAGGCGGACTGTCTACCTAATGGCATAGCAACAAGCGGGCAGGTGCGTTCTGTTGTGCGCCGTTTTGGGTTGGCTGCTGCGGCTGGTGAAATGGCCGTGGCTTACAAGATTCTGCCGTGGCCATCAGGAGAAGCTACGCGGGCTGCGAAAGCCTGTTTTATGTCATGGCTGGATGATCGTGGCGGAACGCAGGCTGGGGAAGATCAGGAAGCAGTTGAGCAGGTGCGCCTGTTCATAGAACAACATGGAGAAAGTCGCTTTACCTTGCTGGGCGGCAATGAAGGTCAAGAGGATGCGTATAGCAAGACATTGAACCGCGTAGGCTACCGCCGCACCATGGCTACCTCAGAGGGAAATAAGTGGGAATATCTCATTTTCCCGACATCATGGCGTGAAGTGGTTTGCAAGGGCATTGATCCCAAGCGCGCAGCACAAGCTCTTATCGCGGCGGGTTATCTTATCCCCAGCCCGGACGGTAAAGCATCCAAGTTGGTTAAATCTGCTGAAATAGCTCGGGAGGTCGGGACATCAAAAACCGGCCGTTTCTATATTGTTAGCGGAGACATTATCGGAGGTGACCGATGATGATCAGTCGATTGGTAACACCGGTAACACGGAGGAAAAGGGAGTGTGTTACCGCGCTGCTTCATGAAAATAGGCGGAAAACAGCCATTTTTACGCATGGTAACACCAGTAACACCGATAACACCGCAAAAACATATACCCGGAGGGCTTTCGTGTGGTGAGCCAAGTTCTTCGTGATCTGTTTGCTAGGGATAGCGATCCATTCCAAGTCAGCTTCTTGGTCAAGGAAATAGAAAGTTTGGGGGCGCATATTGTTCTTGCTGATGAGCAGCCGGTTATACGAGGTGACCGATCCGTAATCTCTCCCGATTTACTAGTGCGCCTCAAAGAAAATAGGGCACTCATTATTGAGCATCTGAAAGAACAGGCTGCTCATAGTGCGGAGAGAATGGAGGGCATAGAGCAAGAACGATCTGGCATCCGCAGAGATATGGAGACGGGCAAGCTGCATGTGTTTGGGAACCCCAGTTCCCAATGGTTAATGGCGCAAGGCTGGGAATGGGATAAGCATCGCCGCAGGTTTATGGCTCCCTATCCATTCGACAGGGAAGACCCGCATCCAAGTTGTATGATTGGAGGAGGCCCTAAATTAACTGATGATTATCCGGAACTGATGTTTGAGCCGCAGAACGAGCAAGCGGCATAGGTCTTACGCAGGAAAGCTAGACAGGGACTTCCATCATGGAGGTCCCTTTTTTGTATGGGGCGCGGTTACACAAGCACAGCATTACAGGCTTCAATTCTATAGGTGTCCGCATTTATTTAATAAATATATATCTCTCATGCAAAAATATAAGATACTGATTTTGTGAGTGTTTATGGTGATTGTTTTAAGAGGGGGAGTAAGAGGGGTAACGCTCAATAAGCGACCGCTATCTTTTTGTTTTTACTGGATATTTTTCAGGAAAATGGTGGAGGGAGTTGGATTCGAACCAACGTAGGCGTACGCCAGCGGATTTACAGTCCGCCCCCTTTAGCCACTCGGGCATCCCTCCGATTTGTTGAGCCGTGATCTAAAGGGTTGGAGGAGTGTTGTCAATGCTTTGAAGGGTATTCTTTTTCTTTTTGTGGTTTTGCTTTGCTTCGGCTCGTGGCAGGGCTGGACAGCAGAGGAGGATACAGGAAAGCTGCCCTCACTTTTGATCCATGATCCTGAATTGAAACAAGGAGAGAATACGCGTGAGCCGACATCAAACAGTCAAGCGGCACACACCGCGATCTTTAGCGGCGTTGGATGCTCCTATCGTGTCTCTTACCGCTTATACGGCCCCTATGGCCCGCTTGCTGGATGCGCATTGTGATCTGCTATTGGTGGGGGATTCTTTAGGCATGGTGGTGTACGGCATGGATTCCACTTTGGCCGTAACCCCGGAAATGATGATAGCCCACGGCCAGGCTGTTGTGCGTGGCAGCCAGCAGGCCTGTGTGGCGGTGGATATGCCTTTTGGCAGTTATCAGGAAAGCCCACAGCAGGCGTTCCGGGTGGCGGCGCAGATTATGGCGCAAACAGGGGCTGGGTGCGTAAAGCTGGAAGGCGGGCAGGAAATGGCCGAGACCATTCAGTTTTTGGTGCAGCGCGGCATTCCGGTTGTGGGGCATATCGGGCTTAAACCACAGGCCGTGCACGCGCATGGTGGCTTCCGCACCGTTGGCCGAGGCGATGAGGCCGAACAGATTCTAGCAGATGCACGCGCTGTGCAGGATGCTGGCGCATGGGCGGTGGTGATTGAAAGCACAATGGAACCGCTTTCCCGCAAGATCAGCGAGATATTGCATATTCCGACTATTGGCATTGGGGCTTCTCCCGCATGTGGCGGGCAGGTGCTGGTTACAGAGGATATGCTAGGGCTGTTTCCTGATTTTACACCCAGATTTGTGAGAAAATTTGCTGATCTGGGCAAGGAAGTTGAGCAAGCCGCCGCCGCATATGCTCAAGCCGTGCGCAATCGTAGTTTTCCTGGCCCGGCTGAATGTGTGGGAATGCCAGAGAAAAAATAAGAGCTTCCAGTGTTCCGGGCCACTTTAGAGTGAACCCGGAATACTGGAAATACAAAGGTAACGCCGTGTTACTGATAACGGGCCAACCACCACCCGTAAGAAGGCGGCAGCACATTTCCCGCATTTTTAACGTGTAAAGCGCGTGCGGCTTCATACGGCCAGTGCGGGTTGGCAAGGAATGGCCGCCCAAGTGTTGCCAGATCCAGCGCACCTGTGCGGATAAGCGCATCTGCTTGCCTGCCTTCGCTGATATACCATGAGGTTGTGACAGGCAGCGCGGCTTCCTGTTTTACGCGTTGAGCGTAAGGCGCCATAAAACCGGCACCCCACGGAATATTGGCTGTGGGGGTGGAAAACCCGATGCTGACATCCAGAAAATCCAAGCCTGCCCCTTTCATTTTCTGAACAAGGGTAATGGATTCTGCCAGCGTTTGTTCATCCTGCCCATCAAATTCAATCACGCCAAAGCGGGCGGAAAGGGGCAGGTTTTCAGGCCATACAGCACGCACGGCTTCCAACGTTTCCAGCAAAAAACGGCCACGATTTTCGGCCGAGCCACCGTATTGATCCGTGCGTTTGTTGGAGTGGGTGGACCAAAAACTTTGTGCCAGATAACCGTGCGCAAAATGCAGCATCAGCCATTTAAAACCGGCATCTCGCGCACGTTCTGCGGCACGCACAAAATCGGCTTTTACACGGACAATGTCATCCAATGTCATTTCCGTGGGCACGCGGGGCAGGTTGGCTCCAAATGCTACAGGTGAGGGCGCAATGGGTTGCCAACCTGCTGGGTCTGATTCTGGAATATGGTCATCACCTTCCCACGGCACGTGTGCGCTGGCTTTGCGGCCTGCATGGGCAAGCTGGATACCGGGCACTGCGCCTGCTTTGCTTATAGCCGCTGTAATAGGGGCAAAGGCAGCAGCCTGCTCATCATTCCATAAACCAAGGCAGCCGGGGGTAATGCGCCCTTCGGGGGAAACGGCTGTGGCTTCCACCACAACAAGCGCTGCACCGCCACGGGCGAGAGTAGGATAATGCACGGCATGCCAATCATTCGGCACGCCCTCATGTGCTGTGTATTGGCACATGGGGCCAACCACAATACGGTTGCGTAAGGTAATATCTTTAAGGGTATAAGTATCAAACAGTGTCGGCATGCGTAGTCTCCGTTACGGATCAGGTCTGCACGACCATTAGTTCGACTATAATCGAACTAATCCTGTAGGCAAGAGTTAAGGGCTCAAGCGCAACCCATGAAGCAGTATGACCATCCTGCGCCCGAAGCGTTCAAGTTGGCGGATATTCTGCACGCGCTGGCAGATCCTTTTCGGCTTTCTGTTGTGCAAAAGCTGATGCAGCATCAGCCTCAGGCTTGTGCGCCATTGCAGGATGGGCGGCCCAAATCTTCTATTTCCCACCATTTTGCGGTGCTGCGTAAATCTGGTTTGTTACGCACGGAAGTTGTGGGCGTAACCCACATGAACAGCCTGCGTTTGCAGGATATGGAAGCACGCTTTCCCGGCCTGCTGGCGGCCATTCTGGCTGCTGCGGAGCAAGAGGAAATGCCTGCTCCACAACCAGCCTGATATATTCATCTAGGGTTTAGGGCACCAGTACGGCGGCACCATCAAACCGACCATGCCGTAAATCATCCAGCGCCTTGTTGGCATCTTTTAGGGCATATGTAGTTGTGGTGGTGTGGATGCCGATTTTGGGCGCAATGGACAGAAAATCTAACCCATCCTGACGCGTAAGATTGGCAACGGAAACAATTTCACGCTCTTCCCACAAGGTATCGTAAGGAAAGGCAGGTATTTCGCTCATATGGATACCAGCACATACCACACGGCCACCTTTGCGCAGGGTTTTGAGCGCTGCTGGCACCAAAGAACCTACGGGTGCAAAAATAATGGTGGCATCCAGTTGTTCTGGCGGCAGCTCATCCGAACCTCCGGCCCATGTTGCTCCTAATTCACGCGCAAAGGCTTGCGTTTTGGCATCACCGGGGCGGGTAAAGGCGTAAACCTGCTTTTTCTGCCACACCAGAACCTGCGCAATAATATGGGCGGCAGCCCCAAAACCATAGAGCCCAACTTTTTGTGCATTTCCGGTTTTTGCCAAGGAACGCCAGCCAATAAGCCCGGCACATAATAGGGGCGCTACTTCTACATCAGAGCCTTCTTCCCCCAATGGAAAAGCAAAGCGGGCATCTGCTACGGCCATTGTGGCGTAGCCGCCATCCCGTGTATATCCGGTAAATACGGGATGGTCACACAGATTTTCATGATGATCACTGCAATAAAAGCAGTGTCCGCATGTGTGCCCAAGCCACGGAATACCCACGCGCTGCCCAACAGATAAAGAGGTAACGCCAGAGCCAATTTGGTTAATCCGCCCGACAATTTCGTGGCCGGGGATAATAGGTAGTTTGGGGTGTGTAAGGTCTCCATCCACCACGTGTAAATCTGTGCGACATACACCACAGGCCAACACTTTTACCCGAATTTCACCGGGGCCGGGCACAGGGTCTGGCACTTCTTCCCATTGCAGGGGCGTTTTGGGCTGGTGCAGACGCATGGCAAACATGGGAGGCTTCCTTTTTGCGGTATCAAACCTTGGTATTTTCTACCAGAATGAAAGATATCCTGCGCAGCAGAAAGTGAGATGTCTTTGATCTGCCGCAGTTTGCAACAGGGTTTTTGCTAGTTCTGGCTTAAAAGTGGCACAGCACGGCCACCGGCACCATTGGTGAATGCCTGCACCTGCACACCAATAACGTGCCACCCGCCCTGATCATGAAACAGTAAAGGTGCACCGCTGCTGCCATGTGTGCCCGCGCAATTATGCACCAGTAGCGTGTTACCGCCCCCATCTTGTGTCATATTCAAAAAATGGCAGTTTTGGTCAGCGGTAATAATATCAGGCTGGTTTTGCTCATACCCGCCCAATACAACAGGCAATCCGAGTGTAAGGGCCTGTAGAGGTGTATCGATATGGAAAACCTCGTTCGGCTTGGCGATAGCATGATCCAGAATAAGCGTGGCATGGTCTAACCCGCCACTATTGCCTTCCTGATCTGTTCTGTAACCGGGGGGGATAATAATTTGCACGGCACGGGCATGGGCCATGTAATGGTCACCCGTATAAGCACGCAAAAAATGCACGCTTTTAGGCCGCACAAACCCACGCACATGGCTCAGCCACAGGCAGTGCCCGGCAGTTTCCACCACGTTGGGTGCAATTAAAAAGCCGGTGCATCTGCTGCCCAGTTCTGTTTGCACACGCCCCACGGCAGACCAAGGCGGCTGCATGGCATCTACTTTTTGGCGTGGGTCTTGCAGCCCTACGCCAGCCAGATGCGTGCGATAGGCTGGGCCTTCTGCGTTGGCGGCATGGCTTACCAAGGCGGCGTGCATGGCAGCGGTAAAGGCCACCATGCAGGAAAAAAGAAGGTTACGCGCCATAACCCTGCGGGTGGTTTTTGCGCCAGTTAAAGGCTGTTTCCACAATCCGATCGATATCCGTAAATTCTGGCGCCCAACCTGTTGCTTCCATCAGGCGCGCTGGGCTGGCCACCAGGCTGGCCGGATCACCCGCGCGGCGTGGACCTGCCTGCCAAGGCACTTCCAGATTGCTCACGCGGCCAACGGCATCAATAATTTCGCGGTTGGAATTGCCGCGCCCTGTGCCAACGTTAAACACCACGCTTTTATCATTCAGAAGCGGCAGCACAGCCAGATGGGCGCGTGCCAGATCTGTAACATGCACATAATCACGAATACAGGTGCCATCTGGCGTAGGATAGTCCTCACCAAACAGCGTAAGGGCTGGGCGACGCTTCAGGGCAGCATCAATAACCAGCGGGATCAGATGCGTTTCAGGGCGATGGTCTTCCCCCGCACGGCCAGCCGGATCAGCCCCAGCGGCGTTGAAATAGCGCAGGCAGGCACTTTTTAGCCCATGAATTTTGTCAGCCCAGTACAGGGCGCGTTCCACCATATATTTGCTCTCGCCATACGGAGAGCCGGGGTTGATGGGGGCACCCTCGTTAATCGGGCCTTCCCCGGCAGAACCAAACAGGTTGGCGGTGGAGGAAAACACAAAGCGTTTTACGCCGTGGCGCACGCAGGCATCAATCAGCCCAAAACCATAGCCAGCATTGGCTGTCATGTACATCATGGGGTTTTGCATGCTTTCTCCCACCAAGGAGAGGGCTGCAAAATGCAGAATACCATCCCACGTGCCGGAGGAAAGAACCTTATCCAGACAATCAATGTCTGAAATATCACCTTGCACGAAGGTCGCCTGTTCTGGCACCGCGGCGCGGTGGCCAGTGCGCAGGTTGTCCAGCACAACAACGTCGTGCCCATCATCCAGCAGGGCAAGAACAACGTGGCTGCCAACATACCCAGCGCCACCGGTTACCAGAAAACGAGCCATACTCTCTTTTCGCTCCGTGCAATGTAAAAAGTCATACCCGGTTATCTTGCTGATAAGTCCAGGAAAGAGTTCGCTTCATTTCCGCCTTCAGAACGGCTTAAGCAAACGGTCAAGATAATCCAGTTCCTGCTGTGGGCGGGTGCGGTCTGAATCACGCCGCCGCAGTTCCTGCTCAATTTCTCTGGCGCGCTGGCGGGCCACGTTATCTGGAATGTGGGTAGAATCATCTTCGGTCTGATCCTTGCCTTCACCCAGTTTACGGCCCAGCGGATCGCGCTTGCCGCTCTGTTTGTCTTCTTCCTCCTGATTTTCTGAGGAATCAGAAGGGGAGCCAGAGCCATTCTGGCCATCGGATGCACTGCCAGAACCAGAAGATCCATCAGACGGGCTGCTCAGAGCGGGCAAAAAGCTGGGGATACTGTTTTTGCCGTTACCCTTAACGGCATCCTGCATTTGCTGGCGTGTTTTGCGCAGGGCTTCCAGTGCTTTTTCTTCAGCATTGGCGGCGGCGGCATCATCCCCATCGGCCAGCGCCTTGCGGGCATCCTGCATGCTTTTGCGGGCTTCATCAAAAGCACCGGGGGTTTTGCCTGTCAGATACTTAAATTCGTCTTTCAACTCATCCAGCGCGTGTTCCAACGCATGCTGCGTGGCGCGCTCATTACGCCGGGCTGCGGCTTGTGCCTCTGCTTTTGCTGGGTCAGGCATAAGCGGTGTTTCAGGCTGCGAGGGCGGAGGTGGGGGTGCAGGCTGCGCCCCTTCCGAACCCGGAGGCATGGGCAGGCCCAAACGGCGCAACAGTTCGGATGTGGGCATGTTGGCGTAATCGGCCTCACCATCACCATCGTCTGCCAGATCACTTTGTTTCTGGGCCTGCGCTTTCAGGTTTTCATCAAGGCGAGATTGTGCATGATCTAACAAAGCGGTTTGTTTGCTTGCCAGATCATGTAGGGCGGCAGCCTGTTCACGCATTTTTTGTTGCGCCATCATCTGCTGCGCCAAATTTGCCATATCCTGTGGCGTGGCGTTGCGCATGCGCTCGGTGGCGTTTTCCATATCCTGCAAACGCTTCAGCGCTTCATCTGCATGACCATTGGAGGCATCGGACTGGAGTTGGCGCATCAGGCGTGAAAAGGCCTGATTCCCTGCACTGGTAAAACCCGGAAGATCAGGAATAACCGTGTGATCTTTCATGGCCTGATTTGCTAGTGCCTGCATTTTGCGGCTGATGGCGCTTTGCAGGGTTTTGAGTCTTTCTTCCAGTTCCTGCTGGGCTTGTTGTCCTTGCTGCCCATTTTCGTGCATGTGCTGAAGTTGCTGCGCTACGGCGGCTTGGGCCGCGCGCACATCAATGGATGCCTGAGCACTGGCATCATCCCCTGTGCGGCGGTCTTCTATATCCAGAGCTAGATCCCACAGCAGGTTTGTGGCGCCAGCGCGGGCGGTGGCCGTGTCCGTCAGGTTGTTATCCAGCATGGCTACCACGCTGCTGAGCGCCAGCAACATACCGGTATGCTCACGCACCGGGCCGGGGGCATCGGCCAGTGCCTCCAGATCTAATGCGGCATCCTGCCGACTTTCCTGCCCCAAAGCGAAGCGCTTACGCACGTCCAACAGTGCGCGGGCAATCGGGGAATGGAAAACACGTGCGCCCATACGGAATATGGCGGGGGCACTTTTGCCCTCATGCCCACTTACGGACGAGGCAATCACACGGCCGGTTACGGTTTCTCCTGCCCACGGATCTTCCGACAGATCGGGACTAATGGCACCTTTTACAGATTTGGGATGCCCAACAAGAGGAAGGGGAATGGTGAGTGTACGTTCTGACCCGTGTTTGGCGTGGGCCAGATGCAGCTCTACCTTAAGGGATGCCAGCCCATAAGCATGGCTGGCCTCATACGGCAGAAGAGTGCGCCATTCTTCTTTACGGGGAGAGCCGGGGTTTGGCCCCCATTTCACGCTGGGGTCTGCATCTGGCAGTACGGTTACGGGCCATTGGGCTAATGTTCGGCCGCGGCCTGTAAGGCGTACGGTGCCAGAATGCTCCAGCACCACATCCAGCTTCCAGCTATGGGCATCCAGTTTGTGGCGTGTGGCATCATGCAGCACCATGCCACCCTGTTCCCGCAAGGTAGGGTGTGAGGCCAAGCCCGTGACAATGGCAGTAAGATGGGCCCCTTGCGGCGTTTGTGGGGGTGTTTTGATATTGCCCAAAAAAACAGGGGCATCTGGCGCGTAAGTAGGTGGGGTTATCCATGCCTCTACACGCGGGAAGGGGACATCAGGATCATCCCGCCCCGGAATAAACCCAGCAAGGATACGCCCCGGCGCGGAGGAACCTGCAAGCCCGGCTGTGCCAGCAAGGGCTGCAACCAATACCCATGCCCCAATTTGCCGCGTGCGGCCTTGCGGCCAAAGGCGCGGCCAACCCACCCGCAGCCTGCCAAGTGATGCCAGAATACGCTGCTGATGCGCCTGCCATAAGGTGGCGGAACTTTGCGAGGATGTACCTGCGGGATGGTCTGTTAGTGTAGCGAGGGGGCGGTTGTGTAGGCCGGATGCCTGTTCAATTCGCCGGTCAACTTCGCTTGGGGTGGGGGGCGCAAGGTTTTCAATATCCTTGTGCAGTCGCCAGCCGCATAGGCTCAGCCATCCGGCCACCAGCAGCAGCCGGATGCCATCTGGCAGATGCTGAGGAATGCGTAGCAAAGAAGCTACACAGTAAACCCCCAGCAGGGCAAAAGTGGGCTGAAGCGCAGGCCACAGCCGTTCTATCCGCAAAACAATGGCGGCATGGCGGCGTGCGGTGGCAAGGCGCTCCGCCAGCGCTCCATCCTCAGCGGTGGAGGCGGTCAGGGATTGGTGCAGACCGCCTTGGTTCATGTGGCTTTGGCAAGGTGGGAGGGCACAGTTTCATCCTGCCACAGTTCTTCAACACTCTGCCTTTGGCGTATCACCTGCCATTGGCCATCTTCAACCAGAACTTCTGCAGCAAGCGGGCGGCTGTTGTAAGTGGAACTCATAACCGCACCATACGCGCCTGTATCCAGCAGGGCTATACGTGCATTGCGGGCCAGCGGGGGCAAAAGCCTATCCCGCGCAAATGTATCTCCACTTTCACACACAGGGCCGACCACATGGGCCAAGGAAACAGGTTGGCTGAACGCCTGCGGTGCAAGTGGTAAAATGCCATGCCACGCATCATACATGCTGGGGCGCAGCAGTTCGTTCATGGCCGTATCCAGCACAAGGAAAGGCACATCCATGCCTTGTTCCTTACGCAAGATCACGCTGCTCAGCAGCACACCAGCCGGGCCAATGGGCCAACGCCCCGGCTCAATTGCCAGCTTTACGCCCAGATCACCCAGTTCTGCCTTAATGGCGCCAGCTAGTGCTTCGGGCTGACCTTCGGTTTCATTGCGGTAGCAAATGCCAAGGCCACCGCCACAATCCACTACGCTTACGGCATTGCCAGCGGCGCGCACGGTACGCACCAGTTCCGCCACGCGGGCATAGGCTGCACGATAAGGGGTGGTGGTTAAAATCTGGCTACCAATATGGGTGGCAAAACCAACAGGCCGCACGCCAGAGAGGGTTAACGCATGGGCATAAAGTGCTGCGGCATCTTGAAATGGAATGCCAAATTTATTGGCAGCCAAGCCGGTTGTAATTTTGGCGTGGGTTTTGGCATCTACATCCGGGTTTATGCGCAGGGTAATGGTGGCCTGCTTACCCAGTTTGGTGGCAATGGCTGAAATAGCTTCCAGCTCTTCTGCGCTTTCTACGTTAATCTGGCCAATGCCGTGGCTAATGGCCTGTTCCAGTTCGGCATCTGTTTTGCCAACGCCGGAAAACACAATGCGGCTTGCTGGAATACCGGCCTTTATGGCGCGCGCCAGTTCACCACCGCTTACAATATCCGCCCCAAAACCTTCCTGACCGATTAGGGTAAGAATGGCCAGATGATCATTGGCTTTCACGGCATAGTGGATGGAAACATCCAGCCCGGCATCCCGCATGGCAGCGTGCATCCGGCGCATACGCGTGCGCAGCGTACCCGCCCCCAATACCCAACAGGGTGTGCCAACAGAATCAGCTATGGCGTTTAGGGCCACGCCTTCCAGCATCAGCCCACAGGTAGGGCTAACCGTAAGCTGCGGGTGCGTTTGTAACAGTTCTGCCAGTGTTGGGTCGGCATCGGTATAAACAGGTGTTTCGGCCATGAGGCGTAAAGGCTCTGATTGCAAAAAAGGAGCAGGATGCCACACCAAGAAACTCTTGGCATGGCAGGTTATGCAGTGCGGTGCGCTATGAAACCCATATAGTGCGCACTGTGGTCTTATTCATCCGGCGGATACATACGCGGGTAAGAAATTTTGTTTTGCGGGCCGGGCTGATGCGGCGTGCCCTTTTTGCCGCACCCCGCTAGAGGCAAAAACAGGATAGTAGCCAGCGCAAGGCCAAAAATCAGGCGGTAGTTCATGGTTTTACTGCCCTGCTGTGGTGGGTTCTGCACCCAGAGCCTTCAGCCAGCGCTGAGCCTGCGCGCTGACGTTGCCGGATGCGGTGCCACCTTCGCTGGTGCGAGATGCAATGGAGGCATCTACGCTGAGAACCGAATAGATATCATCCGTAATGCCGGGTTCTTCTGCCTGCATTTCCTGCAATGTCAGATCTGCCAGCCCCACGCCTTTTTCCTCGGCTTTAGCAACCAGGCGGCCTGTTACGTGGTGCGCGGTGCGGAATGGCACTTTCAGCACGCGCACCAACCAGTCTGCAATATCTGTAGCGGTGGAATAGCCAGAACCTGCCAGTGCACGCATTTGGGCGGTGTTGGCTGTCATGTCCCGCACCATACCATCGCATGCGGCAAGAGAGAGGGCAGCAGCATCCGTGGCTTCAAACACGGGTTCCTTATCTTCCTGCATATCCTTGGCGTAGGCCAGCGGCAGGCCTTTCATAACCGTTAGCAGGCTTACAAGGCTGCCGGTGATGCGGCCAGTTTTGGCGCGCACCAGTTCTGCGGCATCCGGGTTACGCTTTTGCGGCATGATGGAAGAGCCGGTGGTGAACGCATCTGAAAGGCGGATGAAAGAGAAAGGTGAGGAGCACCAGATGACAATTTCTTCCGCCATACGTGAAAGATGCATGGCCATGATGGACAGTGCAGAAAGATATTCCAGCGCAAAATCACGATCAGATACAGAATCCAAAGAATTGGCGGTGGGACGGTCAAAATGCAGCAGTTCGGCGGTCATCTTCCGGTCAATGGGGAAGGATGTCCCAGCCAGCGCGGCAGAACCCAGCGGGCATTCGTTCAGGCGCTTGCGTGTGTCTGCTAGGCGGCCCCGGTCACGCGCCAGCATTTCCACATACGCCATCAAATGGTGGCCGAATGTTACAGGCTGTGCTGTTTGCAGGTGGGTAAAGCCCGGCATGGGGGTGGCGGCATGTTCCTCCGCCCGGCGGGCAAGGGAGCGCATAAGGGCTGAAACCTGTTGATCCAGCCCATCAATGGCATCCCGCACCCATAGACGAAAATCCGTTGCAACCTGATCATTGCGAGAGCGGGCAGTATGCAGGCGCTTACCGGCCTCACCAATACGGTCAGACAGGCGGGCTTCGATATTCATGTGAATATCTTCCAGCGCTTTGGAAAAGGGAAAGTTGCCAGCAGCAATTTCCTGCCCGATTTCTGTTAGCCCCTTGCGGATTGTGGCTTCATCATCCTTGGAGATAATGCCTACATGCGCCAACATGGCAGCATGGGCGAGGGAGCCAGCAATATCCTGCTTCCACATCACCTTATCAAAGCCGATGGAGGCATTGATGGCCTGCATGATCTCAGAAGGGCCACCGGCAAACCGCCCGCCCCACTGGACATTGGCGTTTTTCTGGTTTTCCGTTTCCGTGCTGTTCTGGCTGTTCAGAGACATTTTAGGCCCTAATTCCGTCCTGCTGCGTAAGATGTGCTCAGGCGTTGGCTTATACTGCCGCGGCGCGGATGCAAAGATGCCACAGTAATGTTGCGCGCCCTAGGGCGCAAATGCCGGTTTTGGCAAAGAGCGTGGCAGAGCCGATCCTGCGGCGGGGCTGTTCTGTGCATTGCAGTGCGGGAAAGGGCTGTGCCCAGCGGCATTTCTCTGCTTAAAAGCAAGTGAAATTCAGGGAGTTCATGAACATGACAACATCACACAAGCTTACAACCTTTGCCGTAATCGATCCCGGCCCGAATGTGCTTTTGGAAGTTATTCGCGCAGAAAGCCCGGTTGTGGCTGTTGAGCGTCTGGAAAGCAAAATGCGCGGCCCGGAATATGTGGCAGCCCGTAGCTACGATGTTGGCGGCGAAGAATCGCTGGATGGCGCAGATCCGGCCTATCTGGTGTACGAGCTGGATGATAGTGGGGTGGATGCAGAAGGCCTGACAGGGGAAGACGCAGGGCAGGTGCGCGCGCAGGCTGATCTGGCTGCGGTTGTGGTATCTTCCGCCAAATAAGTTTTCAAGCACGAATAAGAATGTTCTGCTGCATGGCGGAAAAGGCAGGCAATGCGTGCCGATCTTTCCGCCATGCCGTGCGATGCAGGAGGTGGAAAAGCATGTCTGTGGATCAGGTGCTGATGGCAGAAAGTTTTGTGGTGCATGGCCGGGATGAAGGTGGCCCCTTTGTGCTGGTAAGTGACCATGCAGGCCGTGCCATTCCGCCTGAATTGGGTGATCTGGGGTTAAGTGCGCAGGAACGTGCGCGCCATATTGGCTGGGATATCGGCATAGATGGCGTAGGCCGTAAACTGGCTGACCTGCTGCCTGCTGTGTTGATTGAGCAGGTGTATTCCCGCTTGGTGATTGACTGTAACCGCGCCCCCGGCCACCCAACCTCTATCGTGCAGGTAAGTGATGGCACAACAGTGCCGCGCAACCAGAATATCTCTGTGCAGGATCGGGCATGGCGGGAGCAGACAATTCTGCACCCTTATCACGCCCGTATTCGGCAGGAACTGGATGCCCATATGGCCGCAGGCCGCCAGACGGTGGTTGTGGCGCTACACAGTTTTACGCCATTTATGCATGGCAAACAGCGCCCGTGGCATGCCGGACTTTTGCATAATCATGATTCCCGGCTGGCCCGGATCATGATTGCACTTTTGCAACAGGATGGCTTGATGGTGGGGGATAACGAACCCTACGCCCTCACAGATACATCGGACTACACCATTCCCCAGCATGGTGAACGGCGTGAACTGCCACATATTGAAATTGAAATTCGGCAGGATTTGATTGCTGATGATGCCGGGCAGACCGAATGGGCCAATCGTCTGGCCCGTTTGCTGCCACAGGCATGGCGCCAGTTTTGTGAACAGTATGGAGAAAACGCATGACCGCCACAGATATAGCCAAGCCGCAGATTATTACAGGCAAGGCAAAGCTGGCAGGTGTTCTGGGTTGGCCCGTAGCGCATTCGCGTTCTCCGGTTCTGCACAATTACTGGCTGCGGCGTTATGAGGTAGATGGTGCCTATGTGCCGCTGCCGGTTGAGCCAGATGCGTTTGTGGCAGCCGTTCTGGGCTTACAGGCTGCGGGCTTTCGGGGCGCAAATGTAACCATTCCGCACAAGGAAGCCGCCTTTAAAATTGCCGATGTGCTGGATCATTCCGCCCAGCGTGCAGGTGCAGTGAATACACTTGTGTTTGAAGATGACGGCAAAATTCACGGTTACTCAACCGATGGCGCAGGTTTTGTGGCCAGCATGGAATCTGCTGGGTTCAATCTGCCTGAACAAGCGCAGGTTCTGCTGTTGGGCGCTGGCGGTGCTGCGCGGTCTGTTGCTGCCGCGTTACAGGATTGTGGCCTACGTGTTGCCGTGACCAATCGCACCCAAGGGCGGGCAGAAGAACTGGCAAAAGCCCTGCCGGGGCTGGACGTGTTGCCGTGGAATATGTGGGAAGCCCGCCTTGGCGCGTATAGTTTGCTGGTAAATACCACTTCTTTGGGGATGGAAGGCGGCCCGGATGCTGCGTTTCGTCCTTCTCTGGCACATGCGGCCAAGGCGCTGGTGGTAGCAGATATCGTTTATGTACCACGCGTAACGCCTTTGTTGGCAGAGGCGCAATCTGCTGGCCTACGTACTTTGGGCGGGCTTGGTATGTTGCTGCATCAGGCGCGGCTGGGTTTTCAGAAATGGTACGGTGTGAACCCGGAGGTGGATGCCGCAACAGAAGCTTTTGTGCAGGAAAGTTTCTAAGGGCTACGGTAAGGGCATGAAAATTCTGGGCCTTACCGGCGGTATGGGCATGGGCAAAAGCACTGTAGCCACGTTGTTGCGGCATGCAGGCTTGCCGGTGTTTGATGCAGATGCCGAAGTACGCCACTTGCAGGCAGATCATGGGGCAGCCTTGCCAGCTATCGCCCAACTGGTGCCGCATGCTGTGCAGAACGGGCATTTGGATAGAGCCGTATTGCGGCAAGCCGTTATAAAAGAACCGGCGCTGCTCAAAAAACTGGAGCAGATTATTCACCCCATGGTGCGGGCAGCACGGGCAAAGTTTTTGCGTGCGCAGCGTTTGCGTGGGGCGCGCTGTGTGGTGCTGGATATTCCACTGCTTTATGAAACAGGCGCTCAGCGAGAATGCGATGATGTTTTGGTGGTATCTGCCCCACATTGGGTACAAGCGCGCCGCGTGGCCAAAAGGCGCGGGATGCCTCCAGCCGAGGCTTGCAAATTGATTGCTCGGCAAATGCCAGATGCCCAACGCGTGCGCCAAGCGGGCAAGGTTATTCGCACCGGTGGCAGTATGCGGGAAACAGAACGGCAAGTGCGCCAGTTCATCAGGAGCCTGAGGGCATGAAAAGATCCATTCTGTTTGATACAGAAACCACAGGGCTGGACCCGGCAACGGGAGACCGGGTGATTGAAATTGCAGCCCTTGAATTGGTAGGAGACCTGCCAACAGGGCGCACTTTTCATAAGCTTATAGACCCGGAGCGCGATGTGCCGGAGGAGGCTTCCCGCGTGCATGGCTTTACGCGGGCGGATCTGGAGGGCAAACCCAAATTTGCTGAAGTGGCGGATGACTTCCTGGCCTTTGTGGGGGATGACCCACTCATTGCGCACAATGCCCGGTTTGACTTTGGTTTTATGAATGCGGAGCTCAAACGCGCAGGCAAAAAAACGCTGGGTTTGGACCGCATGGTGGATACGCTGGATATGGCGCGTGAGCGCTTTCCCGGCATGCCCAACAGTTTGGATGCCTTGTGCCGCCGTTTTGGCGTAGATCTTTCTGCCCGAACCACCCATAACGCGCTGCTGGACTGCAAACTGCTGGCTGATGTGTATGTGGAGCTTATGGGGGGCCGCCAGCACGGTCTTGGGTTGATGGCGGAAGATGGGCAACTGCCTTCTGTGATGTATGAAGGCCCGGTGAACCGTAAGGTTGTGCGTGTGCAGCCAACACCGCAAGAGCTGGCTGCACATGTGGCATTTGTTGCGGGCCTGAAAGAGCCGATTTGGGAACACTGACCGCACATTGAAACCGTGTAGTGAAATCTTGCGAAAAGGGCTTTGCAGGGGCGGGTGGGTATGCCATCCTTGATTCTACAAAACGTGACAAAACGTACAAAAATGTTTTGTCAGCCGTTTCCACCGCTTTTTACGCAACGGAAAAGGTAAGTTGTTTCAATGAATTCGGGGAGCCCTTTGATGCGTTCTGCATCCCGCCATTTTGCTGCTGCCTTGGCGCTGTGCGGAGCATGGTTCATGCCTGCGGGCGCAGAAACCATGCTTGGCCCGGTTACGGCAACAGTTACATTTAATACGCGTTCGGCGGATCTGGGTGTAGGATATACATGGGGCCGGGGTGTGCTGACATATGGCGGCCGCCAGTATCCGTTTGAAATCAAGGGTGCTTCCGCTATTGCTGTTGGGTATTCTTCTGGCCACAGCGTAGGCAAGGTATACAACCTTCAGCGTATTGAAGACTTTGAAGGCACATTCTGGGCGCTTTCGGGTGAGGCCACAGTGGGCCGTGGTGTTGGCGGCCTGCTGATGGAAAATAATGACGGCGTGCGCATCCGGTTAGATGAATGCCGTTCTGGGGGCCGTATTGCGGCATCACCCTCGCGTTTGACAATTCATTTGCTGGATAAAACAGGCACACCCGTTACAACAGCGCCGGTTGCCCAGAAGTCAGCTCACTAAATACATTACACCCACGCCTGATGGCTTAATGTGTCAGCAGGCGTGTGGTGGTTTGTAGAATTGTTTTTTCATTAAATAAGCGTAGAGCACGTTTTAGCCCAGCAGTACCCATGTGCTGGCATAAAGCTGGGTTTTGCACCAGCGTTGTAAGGGCTTCTGCCAGTTCTGCCGTAGTGCCGGGGGGCACAAGTAGCCCTGTTTCATGTGGCACAACCTGCTCGCGCGAGCCCCTAATATTGGTGGCCACAACTGGCAATCCGCACAACATGGCTTCAATAATGGACATAGGCAGGCCTTCAAAATGGCTGGGCAGCACAAAAATATCTGCTGCGGCCAATAAAGCCGGAATATCAGCCCGATAACCAAGGCATTTTAGTCGCGGGCCAAGTGCAGCTCGCGCTTTAGCAAGGTATTCATCCATATTGGCACCGTGGTCTGATGCCAGTCTTTCCCCCACAATCCATAATTCTGCATCTGGCACGCGTTCCATGGCGGCCAGGAGTTCTGGATACCCTTTGTGGCGCACAAGGCGAGAGACAACAATAATTACAGGCGTTTGCGCGGATGTGCCAAGTTCTGCCCGGATACGTGTTCTGGCTTGCGCATCTGGGTGAAACTGGGCTGGATCTCGCCCATTCCCAATTGCAACGGGGTGGGGGTGAACATGCAGGCGTTTGGCATCCTGCGCTTCTTCACGGCTGACGGTCAGATAAACATCAGTTATGCGCCCGCATAGAACTTCCAGCACCAATGCTAATCCGCGCCGTAGGTGAGAGCCAGGTTGGTTGAATAAAAAACCGTGGCACGTATAGGCAATGCGCGGCACGCCACACAATTTGGCTGCTGCCCGCGCCAGAATGCCACTGATAGGCATATGTGCATGCACCAAATCCGGCTTTTCTTTTTTTATAAGCCGAACAAGAGCCCAAAAGGCCCGAAGTTGCGCGGGCACAGAAAATGAACGGGCAAAGGGCAGTGTTTCAACCCGAAACCCCTCGTTTCTGGGGTGTTGAAGCAAAGGGCCATCCGCACAAACGCCTATCACTTCATGCCCTTCTGCCCTTAATTCTCGCATAAGGGGCAGTAGAAAATGGATGAGTGAAAAATCGACGTTTGTGATTTCCAGAATCTTCACGTCAGCCCATTACGCGTTTTTGAGGGAGAGCGACCAACGGATAGGTGGCTTGCTTGGAGCCTGCGGCACCGGGGGCGGTGGTAGCAGCGTGTTTTCCAAGCCATTGGCATCGGGGCCCGAAGGTTCTGCCAGTAAACCGGTTCCCACCTCTGGTACTTCTGGAGTGTGATCCATGGGGGAAATAGCTTCCGCAGGTAAAGCAGCTTCTTCTGCGGGGTGCGTATCCAAAGGATCGTGTGCTTCTTCCGCAGGCTGTTCTGCTACAGCCGGGGTGAGCACAAATTGCCGTGTAGGCTGGTGCTGTCCTTGCCCCAGATAAACGCTTTCTTCTATTTCAATATCAGCGTCAGACCAGAAGAACCATGTTTCTTCAGGCGTGTGTAGCAAGTAGCCATCTTCTTCTTGCTCAATGTTCACATCAGGGTGCAAGTGGAAGCGGATGCAAAGTGGCACCGGAATGCTTACATCTTCCAGTTTTTCTATGCCCTGTAGAACTGTGCCGTCTTTATCCAGATAAATCTTGCGAGAATACAGGCCACCACCTTGGGGCTTGTAGCCATCATGCGTCATGCTCAGGCAATGCACACCGTCTTGCACAGACATTTGGCGTGTGACCTGTGGTTTTTGCGAGATACCACCATTGGCATCAAACCGCATGGGGGTAAGGTCTGCCAGTTCCAGAACAGAATGTGCAGCCGGGTAGCGCAAGGCTTCTGCCCAACCACGTTGGATGCTGCTGCCGCAATTGACAATTAACCGTTGCCTGCCGGATGAAAATTCAAAGGACAACATGCCCGCATGCGCGCTGCTATCATAACCCGCAGGGGCAACCGTGGCGGCATCTGCAATCAGCAAGGCACGCCCATTGTTCAGGCGGGCAAAGCCAGATTCTGGCAGGCCAGCCGCCACAACGCGCGTGCGGGATGCGCGGTTGAGCACGTGTTCAATAAATTGCGGGTTTTGTTCACTGCTACCATTAAAGAGGGCCAACCCGCCATCACCATGCCGCATGGCCCGCAAGGCTGGGGCGCTGCGGTTGGCGGCATCCAGTACGCTGGTGGGTAAGGGTACGCGGGCAACCTGTAAAATATATAGCATTTCTGCCAGTTCGCGCACGCACTGCAACAGGTCTTCCGGGCAGCGGGTAATGTGGCCGCCATCGGGCAAAATCTGCTGGCTGATGGTGGCGTCAATCAAGCGCAAATAACGTGTAAGAAATTCTGGATAATCAGGTAGGGAAACCGCAACAGCCAACAGCCCTTTAAGGGCCGTAAGGGCACGCCAGCCTGTGGTTTCCTCCGGCATCAGCGCCATTATGGAGCGTGCTTCCATAATCAGCGACGCCATAAGCTGCTGGCGGAAGGAATCATCTGCCGAGGCCGCAAAAAATTCGTAACACCCAAGCCATGCCGCCAAGCGGGCACCAGTTATGGATGGGTCTGAAATAGGACGCTCCGCCGGGGTTTGCTCCATCCATTGGGCAACCAATGTGCGGGCCTTGATGCGAGCAGATTCAGCCCCCAGCTCGCGCAGATCCTGCAACCACGTAAAGCCTTGCAACCAGCGGCGATAGGCTTCTGGCCATTGGGAGTTATCCCATTCCCCATCAATCAGAGGGCGTTGGGTGCCTTCAAAAAGTGTCTGGTTGCGAACAAGCCGTTCACCCCCAGCAGCGTTTCCAGACCACAGATCCCGTAAAGCAACGGCAGGGGCTGCCGGTACGCGGGCAAACCCTCCCAACGGGTTGCGCATGGCATAGGCAAGGCGGGCTCCGCGGGTCCAGCGACGCAGGGGCATTGGAAGTTTAGAACTCCATCAAGGCAGGTGCAGAAAATTAAGGTGTGATCGGTTTATGGCAGAATATTCATGTGAAGAATGATTTATTTGCCGGATGTGGCTTTATTTTGGCTTGGCAACATGTGTGCGCAATGCAGCAATGGCGGCTGCATAATCTTTTTTTCCATATACGGCGCTGCCAGCAATAAGCACATCTGCGCCAGCATCTATGGCCAGAGGAGCGGTTGAGGCATCTATGCCGCCATCTACCGCCAGCCGGATATCACGCTCGCTTTGGGTGATCATTTCCCGAATACGCCGAATTTTGGGAAGCTGGCTGGACAGGAACTTCTGCCCACCAAAGCCGGGGTTAACAGTCATAACCAGAACAATATCCACCAGATCCAGCACTTCACCAATGGCTTCCGGCGGTGTTGCAGGGCACAGCACAATGCCCGGCTTGGCTCCTAGATCCCGAATACGCTGTAAGGAGCGGTGAGTATGTGGCCCGGCTTCAATATGGATCAGAATCTGGTCTGCCCCGGCTTGTGCAAAGGCTTCCAGATACGGATCTACCGGTGCAATCATCAGATGCACATCAAAAGGCAGGTCGGAACAGGGGCGGAGCGCCTTGACCACACCTGGCCCGAACGAAATGTTGGGCACAAAATGCCCATCCATGACATCCAGATGCACCCAATCCGCCCCAGCTTGCTTGAGTGCTGAAACTTCTTCTCCCAACCGGGTAAAATCGGCAGCGAGAACACTTGGAGCGATAAGGGGGTAAGATACAGGGCGCATACCCTGTTTATCGGCAATCCTACGCCCGTGCGCAACAGTATGTTTGCTATTTTTTCAAACAGTTTTGCAAATGTTATGCGCGGGTAAAGCGGGCGGCAAAAAATCCATCCATGCTGCCTTTATCTGCCCACATTCCGGGATGAGTGCGCAGCCATCCCTCAGGTGTTCTGGCTTCTGGTAGAAAGGCGAGTTCTTCAGGTGTAAACGGGTCTGGCACCAGCCCCATGGCTTCTGCCGCACGGGCACGGTCTGGCCCTTCTTCCTGCTGCAAGGAGCACACGGCGTACACCAGGCGGCCACCGGGGCGCAGCATGTTTTTGGCAGCTTCTAGCAAACGATCCTGCCCAGCCGTTAGCGTTGTGAGATCACGCGGGCGTTTCACCCACAAAACATCTGGATGGCGGCGTGCTGTACCCGTGGCAGAGCAGGGGGCATCCAGCAAAATGGCATCAAGGGGGGCATCGGGCTGCCATGTGCCAGCATCTGCTTGCAGGGTGGTAACGTTGGTAAAGCCCAGGCGTGCCAGATTTTCCTTTAGCCGCGCCATGCGGTTGGGGTTGTTCTCAATGGCAGAGACATGCGCGCCGGTTGCAGCAAGCTGCGCGGTTTTGCCGCCCGGTGCTGCACACAGGTCTGCCACTTTTTCGCCTGCTTGCGCATCAAGCAAACGTGCAGGGAATGTAGCTGCCGCATCCTGCACCCAAAAAGCACCTTCCTCATACCCGGCCAGTTCAGCAACGCGGGTGCCTGCCGGATAACGTACAGACCCATTGGGTAGCACAATACCGCCTTCCGGTGCTGTGGCACCGGGGCGCATGGTAATATCCAGCGGGGCTTCGTGGCTGATGCCTTCAGCTATCGCGCGGGGCACACCACGGCCCAGCACGCTCCATGAACTCCATAGCCATGCAGGAATGTTTAGCCGCGCCTGATCCAGACCTTCCAACACGTTTTGCCCTTCTGCCGCCACCTTGCGCAGCACGGCGTTGGCCAACCCGGCAAATGGGGCCAGCTTACGCCGACGTAGGAGGGAAACGGTGGTGCCAACGGCAGCATGCGGAGGTGTTTCTAAAAACAAAAGTTGCGCGCAGCCAATCATAAGCGCCACGCGTACGGGTTCGGGTGGTTCTTTGCGTAAAAACGGTTCTAGCACAGTGCGCAGTGTGCCCAGATGGCGCAATGTGGCTGCGGCCAAGCGGTGCGCTGCGGCTCTGTCTCGTGGTTCGGCCTTATGTGCTTCGGCAGAGCGAGATAGGCTGTTTTCCAGCATACGCCGGTGTTCCACCACGCCGCACAGAATATCAAAAGCGATATCGCGCGTAGGATCAGACTGCGGAGGGGCAGGGCGGCTTTTTCCACGCTTTGGAGAACGGGGGGCGCGTGCAGGTGTGTTCATAAGACTGTCAGAACCGTTCAGGAAAACAGAAAAGAAAAAGCGCCTTAGCCAACAAGCAGGGCGCACTCTGCCGGAGCAAAAGCAGGGCGTTGAAGCAGAAAGTGGCGGAGCACTTGCGGGTAAAGCTGGTGTTCCTGCCGCAAAACGCGAGCCCCAAGGGTATCTGCGGTATCATCCGGCAGAACAGGCACAGCAGCTTGGCCTAAAATAGGCCCTTCATCCATGCCTTCTGTTACCAGATGCACGGTGCACCCATGCACACGCACACCTGCTTGCAGCGCACGTTCATGCGTGTGCAGGCCGGGGAATACAGGCAGCAGGCTGGGGTGGATGTTCAGCATACGGCCAGCCCATGCGCTGGTTAAAAACGGAGTCAGCAAGCGCATATAGCCAGCAAGGCAGATGGCCTGAGCGCCTGCTGCCGTTAAAGCAGCATGCACGGCGCGTTCATGCGCTTCACGGTCTTTACAAAAATCACGATGGTTGATGGCCAGCGTGCGTAGGCCTGCTTTTTTTGCCGTTTCCAGCCCCGGTGCATCCGGGTTGTTGCTTAAAACAAGGCAGATGCGGGCAGGAAAGGAAGGATCTTCACACGCACGGATCAAGGCCGTGGCATTGCTGCCCCGGCCACTGATCAAAATGGCAATGGGTGTTTTTTCAACGCTCATGCTGCGCGAAAATCCGGAGTGGCCTGCATTTTCAGGTCAGGCTTGGCAGTAGGGGAAGCTGCTTTGGCAATATGCCCAATGCGCACAGCCGGTTCACCCATATCATGCAGGCGGGCCAGAACGGCATCGGGTTCTGGCGTAATCAGGATCATGCCGATACCGCAGTTGAACACGCGCAGCATTTCCTCTGTATCCACATTGCCGGTGCGGGCCAGCCATTTGAACACAGGTGCTACGGGCCATTCCTGATCAATCACCGCATCCAAGCCATTTGGCAGCACGCGGGGCAGATTGCCGGGCAGGCCGCCGCCGGTAATGTGGGCAGCGCCATGCAGCAGGCCAGCTTTATGTAGCGCCAGAACCGGGCGCACATATAGGCGTGTGGGTTCTAAAAAGGCTTCACCCAGATTTTTACCTGGTGCAAAGGCTGCCGGGTCTGTCCATGCCAGATGGGCATCTGCCACAATGCGCCGCACTAAAGAAAAGCCGTTGGAGTGCACGCCAGAAGAAGGCAGCGCAATAAGGGCATCACCTTCTGCAATGCCAGAGGGCAGGAGCGCGCCGCGTTCTGCCGCACCAACGGAAAAACCAGCCAGATCATAATGTCCATCGGCATACATACCGGGCATTTCTGCTGTTTCACCGCCTACAAGCGCGCAGCCAGACTGTTCACACCCGGTGGCAATGCCGCGCACAACCTTGGCCGCACTGTTAACAGACAGGCGGCCCGTGGCGAAGTAATCCAGAAAGAACAGGGGTTCCGCACCCTGCACAATCAGATCGTTCACGCACATGGCTACCAGATCAATCCCCACGGTTTCGTGCAGGTCATTATCAATAGCCAGCGTCAGCTTGGTGCCTACGCCATCTGTGCAGGATACAAGCACGGGGTCTTTAAAGCCTGCGGCCTTTAGATCAAACAGTGCGCCAAATCCGCCAAGGCCCCCCATTGTGCCGGGGCGGTCTGTGGCTTTGGCCGCCGGGCGAATGGCGTCAACAAGGGCTTCGCCTGCTTCAATGTCCACGCCGGAATCACGGTAAGTGAGGCCGGAGGAAGGGGTGCTAGGTGAAGACGTCATGCGCGTGCTCTTGGTCCGAATGAGAATAAGGGTCGATGTGCGGGACAGGGTGGGTTAGGATTCCCGCTCGAGCACAGTCTTTACGGCAGGAGAAGCGGCGCGCAAAGCGGCATGACACGGATTGATGAAACAAAAAGCCCTTTAAACGCGCCTTCGGGCGGGCAAAAGCGCCAAAATGAGGCCACCGAGGCAGAACAGATTGCCTTGCCCTTTGCGCATCGCCCCCGATTCGGAAGGTCGGACTTTGTGGCGGCACCCTCTAATGCCGCAGCACGGGCATGGGTGCTGGATGCCGAGGCCGCTGCGCGTTGGCCAGAAGGCCGCATGGCCCTCTGGGGGGAAAGTGGTACGGGCAAAACGCACCTTCTTTCTATTTGGGCGGGCCGTTATGGCGCCCCCATTATGGAAGGCAGCCGCCTGAACACGCATGAAGCCGCAATGCTGTTTGAAGATGGCGGGTTTCGGGCCGCTGCATTGGATAATGCCGATAAAGTGCCCAATGAGCGAGATCTTCTGCACCTTATCAATCTGGCGCGGGAACGGCGGGTGGCTTTGCTTATGGCCGCCCGCAGGCCGCCTGCGCGTTGGCCGGTTGTGCTGCCAGATCTGGCAAGCAGGCTACGAGCCACGGCTTCTGTGCCGTTAGGCCCGGCGGAGGAAGGGCTTTTACACCGCCTTTTGCTGCGGCTATTGGCTGAACGCCAGATTGTGGTGGGCGCACAGGTAACGGAGTGGCTGTTGCGCCGCCTGCCGCGCCGGGCAAGTGCCATGCGCGATTGTGTAGCCATGCTGGATCAAGCCGCATTAGAATCGGGGGGGCGTATTACACGCGCCTTGGCCGCCAATGTGCTGGAAAGCCTGCTGGCGCGCGAAGAATAGTGAACATATGCGCTATAAGCCTGTTGTGATGTTTCAGTTTTATGACAATCATCACCAGATTGATGAGCTGAACTTTTCGCGCTGCCTACGTTTGCGTAAAGCTTTGCTTGCCCCAAGGCGGGAAACGGGGCGCATGATGCAGCACAAGGAAAGGAAGAAACGTGACGGCGCAGGATAAAAAAGAACAGGCCCCTGTAAAAGCTCGTTCACCAGCCCGAAAAGCAGCGCCCAGAAAACCTTCTACCCGCCCACCTCGGCAGAGCAGAAAAACGGCAGAGCGGAAGATCACTCTGGAAATGCCGGAACGGTTTATCAACCGCGAGCTGTCTTGGCTGGATTTCAACCAGCGCGTGGTGGAAGAGGCCGATAACGCCCGCAACCCCCTGCTGGAACGTCTGCGCTTTTTATCTATCAGCGCCAGCAATCTGGATGAATTCTATTCCGTGCGTGTGGCCGGGCTTGTCGGGCAGGTGCGTGAGGGGTTAACCAAACTTTCCCCCGATGGCCGCACCCCCGCCCAGCAGCTTGAGGCTGTGCGCGAACGCTGCGCCCGCCTCCTGCGTGAACAGCAGCGAATCTGGACAGAACTACGCGGCCTGTTGGCAGAAGCAGGCGTAGAGCTGTGCGAACCAGATGCGCTGACAGAGGCTGATCAGGAACATCTGGCCAAAATCTTTATGGACAGGGTGTTTCCGGTTCTCACACCTCTTGCCGTGGACCCTGCGCATCCGCTGCCGTTTATCCCCAATATGGGGTTGGCGCTGGGTTTGCGCCTGCTTTACGCAGATACGGGCCTGTTCGCCATGAACGCTCTTATTCTGCTGCCTGCGCAGATAGAGCGTTTTATCCGCCTGCCATCTCCTGCCCCAGCAGCAGATGCGACAACCCCGCCAAAGGTGCGCTTCTTTCGTCTGGAAGACCTGATTACCCTGTTTATTGACCGTCTGTTTGATGGTCTGGAAGTGGGTGAAAGCGGTGTGTTGCGCGTGGTGCGCGATACCGACGTGGAATTTGAAGATGAGGCGGAAGACCTTGTCCGCTCCTACGAAACGGCTCTAAAGCGCCGCCGCCGTGGGGTTGTTATCCATCTGGATATGGAAAAGCGGGTGCCGACGGAACTGGCGGAAGCCATTGCCTCGGATCTTGATTTGCCGCCCGATGAAATTGCCGTGCATTCCGGCATGATTGGCGTGGTGGATCTCAAGCAGATGATTGTGGATGACAGGCCAGACCTGTTGTTCCCGCCCTATACCCCGCGCTTTCCTGAGCGTATCCGGGATTTTAACGGTGATTGCTTTGCCGCTATCCGCGCCAAGGACTTGCTGGTGCATCACCCGTTTGAAAGTTTTGATGTGGTGGTGCAGTTTCTGCGGCAGGCAGCGCTGGACCCCAACGTGATTGCTATCAAGCAGACGCTGTATCGCACATCGCGCGATTCACCCATTGTAAAGGCGCTGATTGAGGCGGCGGAGTCCGGTAAATCCGTTACCGCCATGGTGGAATTGCGCGCTCGATTTGATGAGGAAGCCAATATTCGCCTTTCCCGCGCGCTGGAAGCTGCGGGTGTGCAGGTCGTGTTTGGCTTTGCAGATTTAAAAACCCACGCCAAGCTCAGCCTTGTGGTGCGGCGAGAAGGGGGGCTTGTGCGCTCTTACGCGCATTTTGGCACAGGCAACTACCACCCCATTACGGCCCGTATTTATACAGATCTTTCCTTCTTTACGTGTGATCCGGCATTGGCGCGGGATTCTGCACGCCTGTTCAATTACGTTACAGGCTACGCCATGCCTGCGCAGATGGAGAAAATTGCCTTTTCCCCCATCACCATCCGCAGCACGTTGAAGGAACTGATTCAGGAAGAAATTGATCACGTTAAAGCGGGTAAGCCCGGCAGCATCTGGTTGAAGATGAATGCGCTGGTGGACCCGGATCTGATTGATTGCCTGTACAAAGCCTCCTGCGCGGGGGTGAAGATTGTGGGTGTTGTGCGCGGCATTTGCTGCCTGCGCCCCGGAGTTCCCGGTCTTTCAGAAAACATCCGCATTAAATCTATTGTCGGGCGCTTTTTAGAACATTCGCGCATTTTTGTGTTTGGTAACGAACATCGTCTGCCATCGCGCTATGCCAAGGTCTTTATTTCCTCGGCAGATTGGATGACGCGAAATATGGATTGGCGCGTGGAAAGCATGGTGCCCATTACCAACTCCACGGTGCATGCGCAGGTTTTGGGGCAGATCATGGTGTCCAACATTCGTGATACCCTACAATCATGGATGCTGGAGCAGAACGGAGAATGGCGGCGCGTAAACCCCGGAAACCGGCCTTTTTCCGCACATGAATGGTTTATGACACATCCTTCACTTTCCGGACGGGGCTCAGCCGCGCATGACACACCAATCCGCGCCCCGGCGTCTTTGACCTCTTCACAGGACTTGCTGATAGATTGATGTCTGAAATCATGAGCTTTTTTCTTGCGTCGGGATTATCCCATCCCCGTTGTTCCAAACTGTGCAGCCAGTTTTTGCAAACGGGGAGGGGGTTTTAATGGAAGCTGATCAACCGTGCCGTTCCGCAGTGGTGGATCTTGGCTCCAATTCTGTAAGGCTTGTGGTTTTTGAAGGGCGCTCGCGCAATCCGCTTCCCATTTTTAACGAAAAAGCCGTGCTGCGTTTGGGGCGCGGGCTAACAGAAACCGGGAAGCTGAATGAAGAAGGCGTGGAAATGGCAAAGGAAGTGCTCAGCCGCTTCCATGCCATTGCCCGCGCCATGAAGGCCGACCCGTTTGAAATTCTGGCAACTGCTGCTGTGCGGGATGCCAGCAATGGGCCCGCTTTTGTGCAAGCCCTGCGTGAAAGCATGCCCGGCGTGCCCATCCGCATTCTTTCTGGTGAGGAAGAAGCCGATCATTCCGCTATTGGCGTTATGTGCGGTATTCCCGGCGCTTCCGGTCTGGTGGCCGATGTGGGCGGCGGGTCTTTAGAGCTTATTCGCCTTACGCCACAGGGGCGGCATGATGCCACAACCCTGCCACTGGGCATGATCCGGCTTGCAGATCGTTCTGGCCGAGATCTGGATAAAGCCAAAACGCTGGCAGATAAGGATATTGGCGGCGTAGAGTGGTTGCCCAAGGTAAAAGGCAGCACACTTTATCTGGTAGGCGGAGCTTTTCGTGCGTTGGCGCGGCTCCAGATTGCGCGCACGCAATATCCGCTCAACATCGTGCACTATTATACAATGGATGTGCAGGAAGCGCGGGAGATGACGGGCTGGCTGCAAAACAGTTCGCGCCGTAGTTTGGAACGTCTGCCGGGTGCACCACGCAAGCGGTTGGATGATACGCCTTTTGCAGCCATGGTGCTGCGGCGGCTGATGAAAAAGGTGCAGCCGGATAAAATTGTCTTTTGCGTGGATGGCCTGCGTGAGGGCTGGTACATGCTTAAGGTTGCACCGGATATTCTGGCCCAGAACCCGATGGATGTGGTGGCGCGTGAAATGTGTGCCCGTTTTGGGCGTAGCAATTCACTTCCTTATGCCTTGATGCAGTGGACAGATTTTTTGCGGCCGGAGGAAACGGCAGAAGAAAAATACCTGCGGCATCTGGTCTGTTATCTGTCTGATATCGGCAGCCACGATCACCCCGAATATCGGGCGGAGCAAACGTACTGGCGTATCTTGCGCGTGCAGAGTGGTGGATTTGACCATCCTTCCCGCGCATGGTTGGCGTTGGCGTTGGCTATTCGTTACGCAGCAGATCAGCAGGCACTTTTTCTGGCAACGTCTCGCGCATTGTTGAGTGAGCAGGACTGGAAGAGCGCCGTAGTGCTGGGGCTGGCCCTGCGGCTGGCTTATTCTCTCTCCGGCGGTGCGGGGCGGTTGCTGGAAGGCACATCCTTGGAATGGGAAGAAGACGCGCTGGTGCTGATCCTGACATCTACCCGTGTGGCCGTAAAAGGCGAGAGCGTGCGCCGCGGGCTGGAACGTCTGGGCCAAGCCTTGGGTGTTGCAACACGTTTCGAGATTGAATTGGTCGGCTGATATGCCCTAAACAGGATACAGGTGCGGGGTGGACAACCCCCATCTATCGGGGCACATTACGGTTCATACATCCTGATATGGTGCAGTAGCGCGGTTGGTTAGCCGGCTTGCTGTAACTGTCGGCCAGAATCAGGTTTTGAATAACCGGTAAAGCAGCGGAACCTTATCTCGTGTCTTCTGAAGAGATCATAGATCCCACAGTCCAGCACGATGCTTCTGTCCGAAGGGTTCTGCTGCACCTTGTTCTGCCATTTGTTGTTACGGTTATGGCCGTGTTGGCCATTGCGCTGGTGGGCGTAAATTCCTACCGTACCACCAAGGAAGGTGTTTCCACCCTTACGCACCAGCTTATGGGTGCTGTGCAGCAGTATATTGTGCAGCAGGTTACAGATTATATTCAGCCTGCCGCAAACGGTAATCTGATTGCTTCGGGCATGATTGAGCATGCCCCTACGCAGGTGGCGGACAAGGTTTTTTATTCTTACGGCAGCACCATGTTGCGGAAAATTCCGCAGTTGCAGTCTTTCTATCTGGCGGATGATGATGGGCACTTCATGCTTATCGCCCGTGCAGCGCAAAAAGGCGTGCAGGAGCATGTGCGCCTGATTGAAAAAAACGGCCACACATATTTCCATCACGCATTTTGGGATGATAGCGGGCAGAAAATTTCCGAAACGGAAGAAGATGCCAAGGGGTATGATCCACGCACGCGGGATTGGTATAAAAATACTGCCGCAACAGATAAAGTAACGTGGACAAAGCCACACCTGTTCCCCACCACCAGCCAGTTTGTCATGACCAGTTCTTTGCGGTTCAAGACAGACGCTGGCCATACAATGGTGTTTGCCACCAATATTTCCCTGAACGAGCTCAGCTCTTATCTGGATCAGATCAAAGTTGGTAAAACTGGCTCCGCCATGATTGTGGATAGCAAGGGCCTGTTTATTGCCGGTAAAAATCTCACGCAGCAGGCCAAGGCCGCGGGGTGGGGCCCAGATAAAATGGTGCTGGACCGCAATGCCTATCCGGTTTTTGCGTTGGGGTATGATCATTACCGAGTGCGTGGTGTTGGGCCACGGCATGTTACGTGGGATGGCACGGATTACATCACCATTGCCGCAGCTTTGCCGCACTATTCCGATAGCTGGATTTTGCTGATGGCCGCGCCCGAAAGTGATTTCGGGTCGTTCGCACGCCAAAGCAGCCACCAGAGCTTGCAGTTTTTGGCCATTATCACGGTTTTCTCTCTTGTGCTTGCAGGGCTGCTGGTGCGGCAGGTGCGGCGGACAGAATACAGCACGCGCCTGTTGGGGAAACAGAAAGAGCAGATCCAGCGCGAAAGTTCTGCTGTGCAGCAGGTGGCTGTTGCGCCGCGTTTGTTTGATCCCACGGTGGAACCACTTAGCCTGACAGAGCAGTTAACGCTTGTAACAGGTGCCCGGCGTGCCACGCTTTGGCGTTTCCTGCATGATGGTGCAGCTATGGTGTGTGAAGATGCGTATGACCAAACGCAAAACACACATTCCGGTGGTTTTGAAATGGCCCGCACAGAATTGGGGCCGTTCTTTTCCGCGATAGAGGAAGGAAATGCGTTCTCGGTTGAAAATGCAGCCGTAGACCCGCGCACCACGCGGTTTGAACGTTTAACCATGCGTGAACTGGGCACAAAAGCATTGGCTGTGTGCCCCGTGCATGGCCCGCATGGGGTGGAAGGTGCGATTATGCTGGAAGATCCGCATCTTCAGCCGCATCTGCTTTACTTCCTTGATCTTATGGCCGGAGTAGCGGCCCTGCGTTTTGCCGCACAGGTGCAACTGCTCAATAACCAGACCAGCCAGATTGTAGATGCCGGGCAGCAGGTTGCCACCCTGGATGTGCCAGCGCCGAAATCTGATAATATACTGATGAAGGCGCCAGAAGCCGCAGCCGTTAATTCTGCCAGTATTTATCCGTCTGTGGCTGTGTTGGTCATCACATTCTCAGATCCCGTAGTGGAAGGGGAAAAAGAAACCGAGGCCCTGATCGCGCTTATCAACCAACTGGCGACAGATGTGCAGTCTGTCGCGCAGGAAGAAAAACTGTTTGCCGTAGAAGTGGCGGGCCATCGCATGATCTGCATGGCAGGTTGCCTGCCAACTCCAGACGTTACAGCTATTGTTCGTATTGCAGATGCTGCGCTTAAAATGCGTGAAATCTTCATGGCGTCACTGGCCGCAGCAGATCTGGAGCCAGTGTTTACCATGGGCATTGATTATGGGCCGGCATTTGGTGGCGCAGTTGGGAACGAACCCAAGGTGTTTAACCTGTGGGGGCAAACCGTCTCTTTGGCTGAGCTGATGGCACAGGGGGCGGCAGATCCCGGCACTATTCAGGTTACAGAGCGTGTTTATGGCGTGTTGCGTGACAGGTATCTGTTCCGGAGCCGTGGCTCCTTTTTTGCACCGCATCTGGGGCTGGGGCGTGCCTATACATTGGCGGCAAGGCGATGAGCGGGAGCCAGCAAACAGGCGGCCCCAATCTGCCGTCGGATGATGAACCAGACCTGATCCTGCAAACAGATGCGCATAAACCTGCCAAGCGTGTTCCGCTGCACGAATGGATACGCAGAAAGCTGGCATGGATTGGTCGGCTTGTGCGCAGGCAGGCGCGGTTTTTTCTGGTTGTTCTGGGGGCAGGCTGGGGCGTTATTTTTGAGAGCTTTCGTTCTCACGCATGGCGCCGCACGGTAAGGTACGAATTTGTAACCACCATGAACAACATTATCGGCGGGGGTGTGAGTGCATCACTGTTTGCCGGTATGCTTACGGGGGTGGCTGCCGTTTCTCAGGTTATTTACTGGTTGGGTCTTACCGGCCTTGCCAAAATGACAGGCTCCATTCTGGTCAATGTGGTTATCCGTGAAATAGCACCCATTCTGGTGGGCATTCTGCTGCTGGGGCGCAATGGCATGCTGTCCGCCACAGAACTAGGGTTGCTGACCATTGGCGGGCAGGTGCGGTCTATGCAGTCTGTCGGGATGGATCCGTTTCTGTTGCTGGTTCTGCCGCGTACGCTGGCGTTTACCGTGGCTGGGTTTACGCTGGGCATTCTGTTTTCCATGTCATCATTGATAACCGGGTATGTCATGAGCCGTATTTCTGGCGTGATTACAAACCCGATCTGGACATTTCTGGATGATGTGGCTGCGGCCATGTCTGTAACCGATTATGCCATTATTCCGCTTAAATTTATCATGGTTGGTTTTGTTGTGGGGCTTGGCGGCTGCCTGACGGGCCTAACCGCCACCAATGAAGATTCACTACGCACCTTGCTGCCACGCGGCTTTTCCCGCGGGATGCTGATTGTGATGATGGTGAGCGTTCTGTTTAGTCTGGATCTGTAAGATGGAGGCGTATTCAGCAGGCCCACTTCTGGAATTAAACAAGGCGGTGCCTTCCTTTGAGGATAGCGGCCTGCCGCCAGTGCCCTTCAACATGAAGCTGATGCCCGGTGAATGTATGATTGTGGAAGCGCGAGACCCAAGCCGCGCCACCATGTTTGCAGATTTGTGCAGCGGTATGGTGGAGCTGGAAAGTGGACAGGTCAGTTTTATGGGGCTGGATTGGGCAAACCTGAAAGATCGGGAACTGAACGCACTGCGCGGGCGTATCGGGCGCATTACGCGCCGGGCCAGTTGGGCGGAGTTTATGCCCACGCATCTGGGTATTATTTTGCAGCAGTTGCACCATACCACCCGCACTTTGGATGATCTGGTGGCAGAGGCTGTGCGACGTTCAGAAAGTTTTGGCTTGCCGGGTGTGCCTACAATTAGCCCATCCTTGCTTTCTGATACGGATCTTACGCGCGTTTCATGCGTGCGGGCTTTTATGGGGCAGCCGCATTTGCTGCTTTTGGAAGACCCGCTGGAGGGTGGCCCGCCCGAACTGTACAACTCTTTCCTATCTTCGATAACAGAAGCGCGGGATAGAGGGGCAGGCGTAATCTGGCTGGTGCGCAGCAATGCCGTTTGGCAAAGTTACCGGCAGGGTATTACCTCCACATGGCGTCTTGCTGAGGATGGCCTAGTAGCAGTACGGATGGCATAATGTTCCAGCTCCGCTTAAGACAGAAAGTGAAACCTCTTATTTCTCTGCGTTATGCAGATGAATGGGTTGGATTTCTTGTTCTTCTCAGCCTTGTTATTTTTGCAGGCGCGGTGATTGAAGCCGGTGTGCTGCGAGATTGGTTAACCCCGCCAGCGCGCTTGCGTGTGGTGCTGCCAGCTTCTGGCGTGGGTGGCCTTACGGTTGGGGGCGATGTGCAACTTATGGGTGCGCATGCAGGCACCATCCGTTCCATTAAGCTCAACCCGTCTGGCAGCATGTATGCGCTGGTGGATCTGGATCCACAGGCCAAGCCGTTTATCCGGCGCGATAGTTCGGCCATTATTCGCAAACAGTTAATTGTAACAGGTGCTGCTTATCTGGATCTCAGCCGCGGGCATGGAGAGCCAATGGATTGGAGCTACGCAGTTGTAAGCGCAACGCCAGCGCCTAACCCAGCAGACCAGATTACCGCTACGCTCAACAGCATTCAGGCCGAAATCATGCCCGCACTGGCAAGTGCACGGCACATGATGGCACAGCTTGATGGCACCATTAGTGATATGCACGCAGGCAAGGGCACAGTTGGCCAGTTGATGACGAATGATCAACTGATCAAACAGGCAGAAGCCACTATTGTTTCGCTCAATGGGGTAATTGACCGCCTGAAGCCGATTGAAAACCAGATTTCTGGCATCATGAACAAAACCGATGCCACAGTGGCAAACCTGAAAGGGGCCTCGCACGATTTAAAGGGCGCAACACCGCATCTGCCGGGTATTGCGGCTAATCTGGATGCCAGCACCGCAGATCTGCCAGCATTGCTGGCGCAGGCGCAAACCACACTTTACGGGCTGGAAAAACTAACAGACCAGCTACGGGGCATGTGGCTACTGGGGGGACAAAAAGTGATACGGCATAACCGTCTGTCACCTAAGCAGGTGCGGCCATGAGGTATTTTTCTCCCGCTGCGGCTGTGTTGTGTTTACCTCTTTTATTGGCCGGGTGTGGCGGTGCAGCGCAGGATAAACCCACCGCACAGGATGATGCCGCATGGGATCAGGCCATGACAGCCGGGCGAGATTCCTTTGAGCTGGGGCGTTATACTGTGGCCGTTACGCAGTATCGCAAAGCCGCAGATATGGCTTTGCTGCGGGATGATGTTAGCGCGATAACAGAGGCTGGGTATGATCTGGCAGTAGCGCAACTGGCAGCAAACACGCCGGATAAAGCTTTGCAAACCGCACAGGCCACACGGCAGGCCGCTGGTGTGCGTGGGCAAACGCAGTTGTACTCGCTTGATCTGGTAGAAGCCGCTGCACATTACAGGCTGGGCCATTACAGTTCTGCCATATCATCCGCCACACAGGCCATGCAGTCATCCGATAGTGCGTTGGCGGGCAGGGCTGCCTTGGTGCTGGGGCTTGCTGCGGATGCGCAATCTGATAGCGCAAATCTGCAAAAAGCTGCGGCTTATCTTGCAAGCCTTAAAAAGCCGCTTTCTGCCACACAGCAGGCAGATCAGGCGGAAATTCAGGCCCGTGTGTTACGCCAATCCGCACCACAGCAGGCAGAAGCCTTAGCTGTGCAGGCGGCTGATCTGCGGCGTAATGATGGATCTTACCGTGATATGGCACGGGCACTTGCACTTGCCGCACGTATTGCTTCTGCTCAGGGGGATCAGCAAAAAGCCCATGCGTTGTGGGAACGTGCAGCGCAAAGCGCGGCAGCGCAGTCTAGCGGCTTGAACCGGGTGGATGTGCAAACACTGGCGCATGGTTCCATCACCAAAGGCAATTACGTGCCGCCAGAGGATGATGCAGCAGCCTGGGCGCGAGATGCCGGAGGTGTTTCCCTGCGTCCGTTTGAAGAAAAAGACGCACAGTAAAACGTGTAAGGCGTAAGCGGCTGGGGTAATGCAGCGAAATCTGATTATTGCACGCTGTGGTGCTCGCTCCCTGCACCCAGAATGGCTGAAAGGGGCCGTGCCGGAATGGGATCTGGTTTTATGTCCGTTTCAGCCAGTGGATATGCAAGGTCTTCCCGGCCAGATAGTGCCGGGCCATAAGTGGGATGGTCTGTATCGTTTTTTAACAGAGTGGGATGACTGGAAGCAGTACGATTATATCTGTTTCCCGGATGATGATCTGTTGGCTACGGCAGAAACGTGGAACCATTTTTTTGCTGCGTGCAGGCAGTATAAAGCCAAATTGGCGGCTCCGGCACTTACGCCTGGTTCTTTTTGTAGCCATCTTTCTACTTTGCAGAATCAAAATTTTGTGGCGCGCGCCTCTACGTTTGCAGAAATTATGGCACCATGCATGCAGCGCGATTTTTTGCATCAGGCACTGCCCACTTTCCGCTTTTCACGCGCAGGCACAGGCTTCGGGCTGGATCTGCTTTGGCCCATGATGCTGGGTTGGCGCGATATATGGGTTATGGATGCCAGCCCAGTAGAACATACACGCCCAGTAGGGCAGCAGAGATCTTCCGCATTGGGCGAAATCAGCCAGTATGATTTTCGCTTTATTGCAGGTTTGGGCGTGGTAGGGGCTACGTGGTCTTATGGTGGTTACACGCAGCAAGGCACGTATCTGGATTATCAGGACAGCCGCTTTGCAGACCTTTATCGGCAGGGCTACGCTTATGTGCAGCAAAAGTATCCGCAATACTGGCCAGAAGTATGTGCGTTTCAGTCTTGTGAGCCCCCGCAAGCCAGTGCGCAGGTGCTTGATAGGCTGGAACAGGCTCTGTTTCATTTAAACAAGGATACCGGGCACGTTCTTTCCCGCCATCGGCCCGCCATGTTGTCCACCGTATCACAATGGTCATGGTCTCATGATGCTGCGCGCGAAGCCTCTGGTGGGAACGATGGGCTGATAAACGGCGGATACGGTTTTCATACAGATTTTGAAGATGATCCGTGGTGGCAGGTTGATCTGGAGCAGATGTGCAGAGTGCAGGACGTTGTGCTGTACAATCGGCTAGATCAAAAAGAATGCTGTGTGCAGTTGAATATTCTTGTCTCTCATAACGGCACAGATTGGCATACGGTTTTTACCAAACGGGATGATATGCATTTTGGCGGCGCGGATTCTGCGCCCTTGCGTGTGGTTTTGCCCAAACCCGTTATGGCGCGTTTTGTGCGTGTGCAAGCCCTTGGGCACACAGTGCTGCATCTGGATCAGGTAGAAGTGATAGGCACGCCCAGCAGCATGAGGGCGCAAAACGGTTTTTTTGAAAAGATTATCTACAAAACCGCACGTTTTCTAAACGCAACCCGATCTTCATAAAAACTCAGCGTTTTTATCTATTTTTAGCGGGATTTTGCAGGGGTTCCATGCAGAATTGTTGAGGCACGCTAACGCTGTGCCGTGTATCACCGCAACACAGGGCGCATTCCCATACCGGGCCGGTGCGTGGAGCGGTGATTATGAAAAGACTATTGCGCAATTACAGGAAGAAAAGCCAGATAGATAAGGAAATTCGCCATACACCGTTAGAGGATGTGGGTGGGTCTTCTGCAGCGCAGAAAAAGAAGGAAAGCAGGCGTTTTTCTTTAAGCACGCGTGAAGCCGCTAAGCGTTTTAGAGCGCATGCGCTGGTGGAAGAAAAAGGCCACCACGATGTTGTGCGTGTGGGGCTGAAGGATAGCGTATGGACAGATTTGTACCATCACGCCCTTACAGCAAGCTGGCCTGCTTTTACGGCTGTGGCTGTGTTTTCTTACCTGCTTATCAATTTTATATTTGCGTTGCTGTATATGGTGGCACCAAACCAGATTACGAGCGACGGCCAGCATACTCTGCTTTCACTGTTCTTTTTCAGTGTGCAAACACTTTCCACCGTGGGTTACGGGGGTATGACACCTGTTGGCATTTACGCCAATGCCATTGTCTCGTTGGAAGTGTTTATCGGCATGATGTTAACAGCCGTGGCAACCGGCTTGCTTTTTGCCCGTTTTGCCCGGCCACGTGCTCGCATCATGTTCAGTAATACCGCTGTTGTCAGTAGTGAAAGTGGTATTCCCGCGCTGTGTATTCGTATTGCCAATTTGCGTGTCAGCGTCATTCTTTCTGTGGATGTAGAAGTAGCACTTTCCCGCTTGGTTATGGGAGAAAATGGGCATCTGGTGCGCAAGTTTGACCAGCTATTACTTGTGCAATCTCATGTGCCCGTGCTGCGGTTTGCCTTTGTAATGGCGCATGTGATCGGGCCGGATAGCCCCTTACACGGTAAAACAATGGCGGAACTGGAAACCGAGGAAGCCGAAATTATTGTAACAGTTACCGGCACGGATGAGGCCTTGGGCCAAACAGTGTTTGCCAGAACAGCTTACAGGTTTGACCGCGTGCGCAATAACCATCGGTTTGTAGATATTGTGGTCTCTCGCCCAGATGGCCGCATTGCGGTGGATTACACGCGCTTCCATGATGTGGAGCAGCACTAAAGGGGGGTTAGGCTGCCAGTCGCTCCGGGGCGTCAGCAAGGTGAAAGCGCTGGGTGATATCCATAAATGCGGCATGGGCTGTAAACTCATGCCGCAACACCTCCAGCGCCCCTATGGCCCGCACAAGGTCTATTTGTTGGGATAGGTTTCGTTCAACCATGGCCGCTGGCAAAAGGGCCTGCATGGCGTGGGCAGAAGCAAGGGCCGGGGCTTGTGTGTAGCCTTTGATGTGGCTGATTGTTTCCAGCACATGCGCAATTTGCTGGCCCTGATCGGCAGATAAAAGCTTGTGAGACAGCACATTGTGCAGGCGTAAAATAAGCAAACCAGTTGTCATCGCACTCATGGCGCCTGTTAGGTAGGCTTCCACCAGGGCATTCGGGTGGGTGCCAGCGTGGCGGATAATCTGCGCAAGCCTGTCCCCCGAACGTGCTATCCATTGGGCAGAGGTAAATGTCAGGCGGCCTTTGGCCATCAGGCGTAAATCACGCACCATTTTGCGGCGCAGCCTCCAGCGTTCTGCGGCCGCATCAAATGGCAGCACAAGCCGAAAAACCCATATTCCCAACCCAATACCCAGAACAACGGCAGGGGTGGTATTAAACCATGTCAGCTCATCCATGCGGTTATGGTTGGCTGGCCCCACCATAAAAGGCAGGAAGTTATTATAGGCCGCTGCTGTGCCTGCAATGCTGCCGGGGGCGCGCAAGGCCAGCCCACCGACCAACATGGGGAAAAAGAGTGATGCCAGCAGCGTTTCTATCCCAGACTGCTGCGGCAACACCACAAAACAGAGAATAAAGGAAATAACAGCCGCCCATACCGCGCCACGGAAAAAGCCGCTGGCCGCATGTACCGGATCTTCAAAAGAAGAAAAGCGCGTGCTGGTAACAGCCACAAACATGGCAAGGGTAGAGCCATCGGGCCATGCCGTAACTTCCCATAACAAACCACCCGCGCAAATGGCTGCGGCAGACCGGATGCCGTTATTGGTGGCTAGAAGCACATCTTTTGCAGGATGACGGTCAAACCGGAAGTGATCAGACTTGCTGGGGATTTGGGTGGCAATAAAGTGCTCCAGAACAAGATCCAGTTCCATCAACAATTTGGCCAAGGCAGATTCCAGAATACGCCCTTCAAGCAAATCACGCCGTTGCTGTTGGGTGGTGGGGGCATCTTGCTGTTGCAGAAGCTGGAACCGCACCAGCCGGTCTATGCCACGTTTTTGGCTGCGGGTGCGATAAAGCCGGATTTGGGCACGTGCCCGTGTTGCTGCCGTTATGGTGGCATCTTGTTGCAGTTCTGCCGGTAATACCGTGAGAAGCGTGCAGATATCATCAATAGCGTGCTGAAAATCTGGTGGTACAGGGGAGGCTGCTTGCATGTGAATATGCAGTGTCATCCCGCGGGCCAAAAAAGCGGAAACAGCGTTCAGGCTGGCGCGTGCGTGGTCTCCCGCATGGTTGTGAGGGCCCATTTCAATTTCACTGAACTCTGTCTGATCTGCCAGAGATGGAATGCTGCCCAGCAAAGCGCGGGAGCGTAGTAGCCCATCGGGCTGGTTGCGCAGCAGCCCTTGCACGCCAGAGCACGCCCCCTGCAAGGCTCCTAGCAAGCGCTCTCGCATTTCCTGCTGGGCTACGTGCTCAAGGCGTGGGGCAAACAAGGCAGCCAGCAGGCTTTCGCACACAATACCCAGCGTAATGTAGGTGGTGCGGGAAAGCGCGATCATGAACACGTTGTCAGGCTGGTTGGCGGCGCTCAGCACAATAATAGTGGTAGTGAAGGACACAAGAACCAGCGCATAAGACCGAAAATTGCGCAGAAATGTTGCAATGGCACAGCAACCCCCAGCCCATATGGCCAGAAAGGGAAAAACAAGCCACGGCTCCTGCGGAAAAGCAGCCAAAAATGCAATACCAGCTACAGCGCCAATACAAGTGCCAATCAACCGCCATTTGGCTTTGGAAACACTTTGCCCGCGAGAGTTCTGCGCCACAATCCATGTGGTCATGGCGGCCCATTGGGGGCTGTCCATTTCCATCCACAATGCCAAGCTAAGAGCAATAAATGCCGCTACGGTGGTGCGCAGGGCAAAGCCAAGATCAGCCGGGGCTGGGGCAATAAGCCATGATAGCGGGAAGGAAGACCCACTGTGTATTCTGGCATGCAGGCCGCGATACCATTGTAATGGAAATGAAAATGAAACCACGCAGCCAGACGCCCCAGATTGAAGATATTGTTATAACAACTTCTTGAGCATCTGACAAAAAAAGAGCCGGAACAAAAGCCCGGCTCTTTAACAGCTTGATTATAGGTGCGTTTACACAGCGCGGTAGGGCTTGGAAGCATCCAAAAATACAGCGTTGGCATCCAACTCGTGCGAGACCACAATCAGGTAGGCAATGGCGCGTGTAAGCTCGATGCGGGTAGAAATGTTGGGCTCCATTGCTTCCATGCGGCGCAGGGCAGATGTTGCAACCCTTGCTGCGTGTGCCGTGTGGCCATATTTGCCGGTAAAGCCGCTCATACGCTTCATAACAATTTCAATGGCGTGTTTGGCTGCTGGTGGAATCTGGTTGCGTTTAAGCAGCGTGCGCAAACGGATAATATTGAGCCCGATAGTCATGGCAGCCAGCGTGCCCTGCAAGCAGCCTTCAATGGTGGGGGAAGGCGTGGGGCCTGCATGGCGGATCAGGCGGGCAAACCGGTCAATATTGCGGCCAATCCAGTCTCGCGTTTCAGGCATGGGCTCGGCAGATGCCAGTGTGCGCAAATCATGCAGCATAGTGCGGCGCATGCGCCAGCGTTCTGCATTATTGTTAAAGGGCAGCACGGCCCGGAAAATCAGCACGGCAAAAAACACGCCCAACAACACGGCCGCGGTGGAGTTAAACCACGCCACTTCGTTCTGGCGGCCTTGGTTGAGCGGGTGCACAAAGTTTGGCAGCAACAGCGTATAAGCGGCAGAATGCAGAGCTGTGCCCGCGTTACGGGCTGCCAGGCCGCCTGCAATCATGGGCAAGGCCAGCGTGCCCACCAGCATTTCGTAATCTGCCTGTGTCGGCAGTACAAGAAACACCAGAAAGAATGAGACAATAGCCGCCCATATGCCACCGATCATGAATTGTGATGAGGCAACAACCGGGTTTTCTCGCGTGGCAAACAGCCCGCAAACAATGGCCACAAAGGTAATAAAGCCCAAACCTGCGGGCCACGCTGTACATTCCCACACCAGCCCGGCAGCCGTAATGGCCACCATGGCACGCACACCATTATAAATGGCCTCGCGCTTATCTACGTGGGCTTGCAAACGGAAGTGGAAGTGATCCCCACGGATAAAGTGCTGGCTGGCATCATATTCCCGGATGGCCTGTTCCAGTTCACCCAGCAGTTCATCCAGCGCGTTGTGCAGAATGCGGCCATCCAACAGGGCGGGAATGTCCGTATCATTTGCGGGGTTGTCATCAAACGCCGTGTCAATTTCCTGCGAAAGCGCATCGACCACACGCTGATGGCATTCAGCGCGCAGCAATTGCAGATCATGCAATAGTTCCTGCACGCTTTCATCAGAATCAAGCCGGTTGGGAACGGTGGTCAGAAACTCGCTCACATGGGCTGCTGTCTCACGGAAAGCGGGCTGATCTGTCTGCACATATTGCAGGCGCACAGCCATACCCAAACCGCGTGAAAGCAGCACAGAAACGGCTGCCAGTGCAGCGCGTGCATGGTCACCTTCATGCCCGTGCGGGCCCATTTCCACTTCGGAGAATTCGATCTGGTCATTAATCGAAATCAACGGGCCAAACATGGCGCGCGAACGCACCAGTGCTTCCTCATCCCCCGCCAAGAGGCTGGAAACAGAGGTAGATACGTTGGAAAGTGCCGTACGCAGTTTATCACGCATATTGCGGCGGGCTGTTTCAGCCAGATTATGGGCAAACAGACCTGCCAACGTGCCCTCACACACAATGCCCAGCACAATATAAGATGCGCGGGACATGGCCGTCATAAACACGTTTTCTGGGTGCGGAATGGCGCCAATGGCAATAATGGCTGTGGTGTAACCGGCCAGCACCAGTGCGTAGGAACGGAAGTTACGCACCAATGTGGCCATGGTGCAGCATGTTCCCACCCAAATAGACAGAATGGGGAAGAACAGCCAGGCATTCTGGTTAAAGGCCGAAATAAGGGTAATGGACATCACCACCCCTATGGCCGTGCCCACCAGACGCCATCTGGCTTTGGAAAGACTTTCTCCGCGAGAGCCCTGCGCCACAATCCATACGGTCATGGCCGCCCATTGCGGGTCATCCAGTTCCATCCACAGCGCAATCACCAACGCAAGCAGGGCTGCGGCAGTGGTGCGCACGGCAAAACCGATGGCGGCAGGTGTAGGAGAGATCAACCAGGCAAGAGGCAACTTCCCGCGTTCACCCGGCCGGTGCAGGGGGCGGAAATTGCGCAGGGGGCCGATCCGGTCAAGGATAAACATAGGGAGACTGGGCACGGCGACTATTTTATCCTGACAACGAAAAACAGGGGGAACGCCGCACAGGGTAGCCTGATTCCCTGCTTTTTCCTTGTGGGTTCAGACGCATATCAGCTATCAGTCTTCCGGCGATGAACGCGCGTGGGATCAGAAATTATTTATAAATCTTGCGCATATAAGCTATCATGTTCCCAGATAGAAAAATACTGTGAATATTATGTTCGCAGTTGCGGTAAGATAAACGAAAGTAGGCGCGATGTCTGATTTCCTTCAAAACATTCTTGGTAAAGTAGAAAGCGCTTTGGGCGTGGATGTGCAGGGGGCATTGCAGCAGCAGTTGCAGTCTTTGCTACAGCCGCAGAATCTGGAGGCGCTGCTTACGCGGGCAGATCAGGCCGGGCTGGGTGATAAAGTGCGTTCATGGGTTAGCCAAGGTGGCAACGTGCCTGCTACTCCAGATGAAATTCAAACCATTCTGGGTAGCGATATAGTGCATAACCTGATCGCAAAAACAGGCTTGCCTGCAGATACGGTGCTGACGGCTTTGGCACATTTTCTGCCTGCCGCAGTGGATAAGCAAACCCCACAGGGCGTGCTGCCAGAAGCCGGAGCAGAAACCAAACAGGCGTAACATTTTCTGCACGCCTGAAATGCGCATGTGTTGAAGGCGTGCATCCTGCGTATGAATCCGGTAGAATTACGCCATGGATTTGGGCGAACGTATTAAACGCATGGATAGCTGGCTGCTGGATGAAGTCTGCCAGCCCTTGGCAGATAAATTGCCAGAACGTCTCACCGCTTTTGAAGTGGGGATGAGCTGCCAGCTTGGCTCTTTGTTGCTGTCTGCTGTTTCCATTATTGCCGTGTTTGTTGTAACCGGCATGAACGATTTTGGAAACATGATCTTTAACGTGCTGGTATGGGCATTGTGCGTTACATTTTTTATAGGGTTGAGCCGCCTGCGCGTATTGGTGCAGCCGGGCAAGGCCAACCCTTTGCGTTACATGCTGATTAGCGTGCGCATTATCTCTATTCCATTTACATTTTACGTGATTTATCAAGCCATTACATCGCCGGTAACGTTCAGTTCGGCCATGTGGTTTAATGCGTTTTCTAATATTGTTTTTGTAGTTGGGCTGTATTTTATTTCCTGCCAGCCCCGTCCGCCCCAGCGGCGGGCGAAGGAAGAAATCTGGGGCCGTGTTATAGCCCCAGAAGGTAGCGGCCTTTAACGCTTAAAATAATATGAGGAACGCCGATCAGGGATTATCCTGATCGTGCTCTCCTTGCGCAATGCGTGCCTGCACCGCACTGCGCCATGTGGCATCCTGTGGGGCCGCATCCAGCGCCTTGCGGAAAAGTGCGAGTGCTTGCGGTGTAACCTGATGGTTAGTGCGCGTGATGGCTTCTGCCGTGCGGGCGGCCAGTTCGGCATCAAAACCCATATCCAGAGCATGGTTCCACGCATCTGCGGCTTCTGCATAATGCTCGCGGGAGGCTTCAACCTGCCCAAGAAGCAGATAGCCTTGGCGTAGCGCAGGGTCACCCGGTGGTAGGGTAGCCAATGTCTGCTTCAGGCGGGCAACCAGCATATCATTTTTTGTGTCCTGCATATGCTCGGCCGCAAGGCGTGGGCCAAGTGGCTGGGCAGGCAGGGAAGGCACGCCATTTGTTAGATACAGGCCCACCGCCAGCACAGGTGCAAGGCCAAGGCCAATCCAACCTGCTGTGGCGGCACGAGAGTTATCGGCGGAGGATGGTGCTTTATCTGCCGCCAGAATGCGACGCTGAATTTCCAGCCGTGCAATTTCGTGCTCAGTTGGGGCAATCAGCCCTATTGTCAGGTCACGGTCCACTTCCGCCAATTGGGCTTCGTGTAGGGCAAGAGCGGCGCTGCGTTCATCCCGCACGGTGCGGGTGCGTTTCCATAATGTGGCGCAGGCGGGGGCCAGAGCCAGCAGGCTGAGCAGGGCAATGGAAAGCCAGATCATGGGGCGTTATCCTTATCCTTTGTCAGCTGGGCCAGCCGGGCTTTTTCTTCTTCTGTGAGTGGTGGTGGAGAGGGCGGAGCAGCCGCGCGGCGGCGATAAAAGATAAGGGCCGATACAAGCCCCAGCAGCAGCGCCAGAACTGGCATGCACCACAACAGCAAGGTGCTGAATGAAAACGCAGGTTTCAGGCGGATAAAGTTGCCATAGCGGTTTACCATCCAGTCCATAATCTGCTGGTTGTTTTCACCCTTGGCAACGTGTTCACGCACCACACGGCGCAGGTCTCGCGCCAAGCCAGCACTACTGTCCTCGATAGATTCGTTTTGGCAAACAAGGCAGCGCAGTTGGGAGCCAATGGCTTCAGCCCGCGCTTCATCCTGGGGGTTGGGCAGCATTTCCATGGGGTCATCCACCGCCAGCACCAGAGCAGGTGTCGCAATAAGGGAGAACCCAACGCAGGAGGCAGCCAGAAAACGGCGCATGCTCATGGCGTTTTCAACTTTTCAACCAAAGGCAGAAGTGTCTGGCTTAGAATGTCATCCGTAAGGGGAGCTGCGGTGTGCCAGCGGATAACACCACCGGGGCCGATTAGGAATGTTTCTGGCACGCCAGAAATACCCCATTCGATACCCACCCGGCCTTCATGGTCACTCCCAAGGCGGGAGAACGGATTGCCGGAATGCTTAAGAAAGTTTTCCGCATTTTCTGGCCTGTCTTTGTAGGCAATGCCCCACATGGTCAGCTTGTCTTTCAGTGTCATCAGGGTTGGCATTTCCGCAAGGCAGGGAATGCACCACGATGCAAAAAAGTTCACCAGCACAGGTTGTGTCAGGTTGCGTAAGTCCTGCGTGTTAAAGCCCTGCATGGGGGGCTGATCTGGCAGCGTGAAATCTGGCACGGGCCGGTTAAGCACTGGCGCGTTGATATCATGCGGGTTGAAGGAGCCATGCTCCATACCGGAAAGCATTTTCCAAAACGCAACGCCAACTACGCCAGCCCCTGCCAATGGCAAAGCCATAAGCAGCCGACGGCGGGAAGCATTGGGGGGTGTTTCTGAATTGCTCATGATGCTGCACTCATTTCGGCAGAAGATTTGGCACGCTGCGGCGCACCCACACGCACACGCCGGTCAGATAGGGAAAGCGCGCCACCAAAAGCCATAACCAGCGCACCCAGCCACATCCACGGAGCTAACGGATTATAGTGTAAGCGCAGTACGTAGGTTGGGTTGCTATCCGGCCCATGTTTGTCACCCAGTACACCGTACAGATCTGCCAGCAGGTTGGTATGGATGGCAACATCGGTTGTGGTCTGGTTTTGCGTATTAAAGCTGCGTTTGGAAGGGTGCATAACGGTTATAAGGTGCCCGTTGCGCCGCACTTCTAACGTGCCCACCATGGCGGTATAGTTTGGCCCCGGTTCCTGCTTTACGTTTGTAAGTGTCCAGTCATACCCAGCCAGATGTTCTGTAGTGCCAATGGGCACTTCCACAATTTTATGCTGGGCCTGAGACATGGCGGAAAGCCCAAGCACCGTAATGCCCACGCCAATATGTGCAATGGCGGTGCCAATAATGGCGCGGGGCAACATACGTGCACGCTGAATGCTTGTGGCAAGCGGCGCACGGAACAAGCGCACGCGTTCTACTACATCCGTGATGGTGGATGTAATAATCCATATAGAAGCTGCGGCGCACAGAATTGGCAGAACGCCAGAAAGGCGAAAGGCTGCAACGGCGCAAGCAATGGCGGTGATAACAGCAGCAATCCATAGCTTTTGCAAAATGGGCCAAATCTGCGCACGCTTCCACGGCAGCATGGGGCCAAACCCCATGAAGATGAAAAGCGGCAGCGCCAGCGGAATGGTGGTGGCATCAAAAAACGGTTTGCCCACAGAAATGGTGCGGTCAAACAGCAGGGACATAAACGGCGGATACATTGTGCCCGTTAGCACCACGGCGCAGAGCGAACACAGCAAAATGTTGTTCAGCACCAATGCCCCTTCGCGCGAGACCGGGGCAAACAGCCCGCCGGAGGTAAGCGAAGGCGCGCGATAAGCAAATAGCGCCAGAGAGCCACCAATCACCACAGCCAGCAGGCCCAGAATAAACACCCCGCGTGCAGGGTCATTCGCAAAGGCATGCACAGAGTTCAGGATGCCCGAACGCACAAGGAATGTGCCGGAAAGCGAGAACGAGAACGTGCCAATAGCCAGCAGCACTGTCCAGATTTTAAGGGCTTCGCGCTTTTCCACCACAATGGCGGAATGAATAAGGGCGGTGCCTGTTAGCCACGGAATGAGCGAGGCATTTTCCACCGGATCCCAAAACCAGTAACCACCCCAACCCAGCACGTAATAAGACCACCAAGACCCCATTGCGATTCCGCAGGTTAGGAAGCACCATGCGGCCACAGCCCACGGGCGCACCCAACGGCCCCATGCGGCATCTACCCGGCCTTCCAGCAAAGCGGCAATGGCAAAAGCAAACGGCACGGCAAAGCCGACATAACCCGTGTAGAGAATAGGTGGGTGGAAAGCCAGACCGGGGTCTTGCAGCAGGGGGTTCATGCCCTGCCCATCCATAGGCGCAGGCCAGATACGGGCAAATGGATCAGACGTGGTAAGGCAGAACAGCTCAAACCCGGTGGCCACCAGCCCCAGCACGCCAATAACGCGGGCGCGCAGGGCAGAAGGCAGGTTGCGCCCAAAAGCGGCAACAGCCGCGCCGCATAAGCCCAGAATAAGCGCCCATAAAAGAATGGAGCCTTCGTGGTTCCCCCACACGCCGGTAATTTTATACAGCAGCGGTTTGGAAACCGCGCTGTTGGCCGCAATGTTCTGGACAGAAAAATCATCCGTAACAGCGGCGTAAACCAGGCAGAGAAAAGAGGTTAGCAGTGCAATAAGCTGGCCAATGGCAAGGCCGGGGGCCAATGCCATCAGCCGCACATCGCGGCGGCGTGCACCCATAAGGGGGAGAATACCTTGTATGGCAGCAAGCACGCAGGCCAGCGCAAGGGCGTAGTGTCCGAGTTCGGGGCTCAGCATGTCAGGGGGTAGGCTCCCGCTTTTTCAGGTCTGTATTTAGTTGGTGGCAGGCTGGGTGGCGGTGTTTTTGCGGGCATCCTGCACCGTCATTTTGTTCCAGCTATCCGCACTGGGGGGCGGGCCAAAACGTGGATCCCATTTCCCGGCCTTTTTCAGGGCCTCGGCCACTTCCTTGGGCATATAGGTTTCATCATGCTTGGCCAGCACTTCGGTAGCGGTAAAATCGTGCGAAGGCTGCACGGTGCCAATGGCGACAACGCTCTGCCCTTCACGGAACAGGTCTGGCAAAATGCCCTCGTAATGCACGGTAACAGCGGCCTGACCATCTGTGACGTTAAACGTGGCCACAGGTGTTTCACCCTTGCGTTCACGGTGCACAGAGCCAGCAACCACCATACCGCCCAGCTTAACGGTTCTATCCGCAGGTGGGGGAGAAGCCATAACCTGTGAAGGTGTGACAAAAAACACGATATCGGAAGAAAAAGCCCGCAGGATCAAAGCTGCGGCGGTGCCAAGGCACGCCACGCAGGCAATGACAAGCCAAAGGCGACGGGTTTTGCGGGTCATGATTGTGGGGTGGCTCCTGCCTTGCGGGGGGCTTTTTGTTCAAGGGTGGCCAGCCGGATGCGGTCGCGCTTCAGGCGCAGGGCAGCACCAATAGAAAACACAAGCGCCATAATGGCAAACAGGCCGTAGCTGGCGGCAATATAAGGCAGATGGGTCATGCAGCGTTGCCTCTGCGGCGGGGGGAGGACAGCAGGGCGCGAATGCGGCTTTCCATTACGGCGGCGCGGGTGCGGGCCACAACAATGGCGGCAAACCCAAGCCCCATACCCAAGGCAGACAAAGCCAAAGGCCACAGCATGGAGGAAGACATGGTGGGCGCACCCGTAAGGGTAATGCTGTCTGGCTGATGCAGGGTATTCCACCACTGCACACTAAACTTGATAATGGGCAAATCCACCGCACCAGCAAGGGCCAAAATAGCGGCAGCTTTGTACCCTCGCTGCGGATCATCAAACGCCCGAATAAGGGCAATATGGCCCAGATACAGGAAAAACAGCACTAAAACGGAGGTCAACCGTGCATCCCACACCCACCACGTCCCCCACATGGGTTTGCCCCAAAGGGAACCCGTAGCAAGGCAAAGCGCGGTGATAGATGCCCCAACAGGCCCAATTTCCACCGCTGCCAAGTCAGCCAGCGGGTGCCGCCATACAAGTGAGAGCAGGCCGCATATGGCCAGCCCAGCATACCCGGCAGAAGCCAGCATGGCGGCAGGCACATGCACATACATAATGCGCACGGAATCGCCCTGCTGCCAGTCTGCGGGGGAGAAAAACAACCCCCAGCCCAACCCCGTAAGGGTAAGAATAATGGCAGGCCACGTTAGCCACGGCTGTAGGCGTGCCCCCAGCTTAAGAAACTGGCCGGGATTGGCATACCGATGGAAAAAATTGCCGGTACGCGCGACAAAGGTCGGAGAGGCGCTCAAAAGTCAGTCCGTTCCATCTGTATCTGGTTCAATCCTGTGGTCTTCCTCTTTCACCGCCATTGTGGAAGTGGGAAAAGGACTACCTGTGTCCCCTTTTACAACATTCCGTGCCTCTTGACACGATGCAGTTGTTCATGGGCGTCTTGCCCGCACAACACAACGGAGGAAATTATGCTGTTTGCCATTACCTGTACGGATCGTCCCGGCGCGCTGGAATTGCGCAAGGCCACACGTGCGCAGCATCTGGCATTTTTGGAAGCCCATAAAGACGGTATCCTTTTTGCAGGCCCGCAACTGGATGCCAATAACGCCCCTTGTGGCAGCCTTGTTCTGCTGGAAGCCCCAGATCGCGCCACGGCAGAAGGTTTTGCTGCGGCAGACCCATACGCAAAGGTTAATCTGTTTGAAAGCGTTATTATTCGCCCGTTGCGGACCGTGTTCCGTGATGGCCAGATGGCAGAATAATCATGGCCTACTGGCTGGTGAAAAGTGAGCCGGATGCTTTTAGCTGGGATGAGCAGGTGGCTAATGGCGTAGAGCCATGGACAGGTGTGCGCAACCACCAGGCTAAAAAGAACCTTGCGGCCATGAAGGCGGGAGACCGCGCTTTTTTCTACCATTCCAACGTGCAACGCGCCATTGTTGGCGTGGTGGAAGTGGTGCGTGAAGGTTATCCAGACCCAACGGCAGAAACAGATAAATGGGTATGTGTGGATGTGAAAGCCATAGCCCCCATGCCTACCCCTGTAACACTGGCGCAGATTAAGGCCGAACCTACGCTGGAAGATTTGGCTTTGGTGCGGCAGTCTCGCTTATCTGTCTGCCCTGTATCGGCAGCACACTGGCAGATTTTGTGTGAGATGGGTGGGTGGCAAGAGCCTGCCTGAAACACAGCCCGTGTTCACGATATTTTGTAGTGCTGGGCAAATTACACACAAACAAAAAAGGCCGCTCCATAAAGGGCGGCCTTTTTTGCAAGCAATGCAGAGTAAAAATTAGCTCTGTGTTGCCAGTGTCCATGCCTGAGCGGAACGGTTGCCAGAACGGCAATAGGCAAAAATTGGGCCAGGCAGGGTGTTGATGGCTTCCTGCGTTTCAATCACGGCATCGGAAGAAGGTGTGAGCGGTGCAGAAATGGGAATGGCAATAAAGGAAAGGCCCGCTTTGCGTGCAGCTTCACCAATGGTTTCAGCAGATGGCTGGCCAGCTTCTTCACCGTCTGGGCGGTTACAAATAATGGTTTTGAACCCTGCACCATGAATAAGCGGAATATCATCCACTGTAATCTGGGGGGAAACGGCAAAATCGGGGGAAACAGAATGATACTGCATGGGAATAGGTATCCTGAAAGCTAAAAAGAACTGCCGTACAATGCGACTTTTGGGGCTGAATGCAAGATCAAAGCAGCCAGACCCAAAAGCGGGTATGCCCGGATATTTGTTTAGCGGTGAATGAAGTACATGTCTGAGTACAGGTTTTTTAATGCAGCATGGTCTGCCAGGCAGTGGCGCACCAACACAGCACGCAGGCTGATAGCAGCCTGCTGTACGGCTGGATCTATGCTGTTTGGGTGCAGGTCTGGGTAATGCCGCATGCAGGCTTTTAGGGTTGGATTGTTCATATCCACGCCAGAGCGGATCTTTTCTTTCAGCTCATTATAGTAGTCGGAAACCTCTTTATCAGAATCCCACAATGGCACGGAGGTATCCACCTTGCCGTTGTGCATAAAGTAAGCCACCGTAAAAAAGCCTGTTTCAGGCGCAGCCGTGCCAGATTGAACTGTCATGCGGCAAGAGCGTTGTGAATAAGGCGGAAAGCTTACATCCGGCATGGCGGAAGAAGCCTGTACCTGTATGGCGGGTGCAGGCGTATTGGGGTTGGGAGAGGCATCTTCTACATCTGCACCACCGGCTTCATGTGCCTTTTCCCATGCTTTTGCCACCAGAACGTGGAAACGGTCAGACTGGCACAGATCTGGTGCAGTGCGCGCTTCAGCCAGCCGGGTTTCATATGTCTGCTGCTGCTGGGTGGCGCAGGCAGCGGTTGCAACAAGGGCTGCCAGCGGCGCCAGCCGCAGAAAGCGCCGCACGGAACGCTGGGTGGGTGAAGGATCGGTCATGTCAGGATACTCCGCAATAAGGTGTGCGCCTGGGTGGAGAACGGTATTTCTGCTTTGGAGTGTGTAAGGGCTTTATGCAAGCCTTACAACGGCGCGGGCCGCGTATGCAGGGTGGATAAGGTGCTGGGTGCTGTTTTTCGTGCTCTGTGCCTGTTATGATTACAACGGAATAGAGAAAAATAAGGCGCCAGAGTGCGTCGCTGCTTCGTTCGCAAACGGGCGTGGCATGCAGCAGGCAGGAGAGGCACGGATGAGCACACAAAAAACAGCAGGGAATGCCCTGGCCCCCATGCTTTTGGATGGGCACGAACTGGCAGAATTGGAACAGGCTCTGGCTGATGTGGAATCTGGCCGGGGCGTTCTGGTGCGTTTGGCAGACCTTATGGGCGGCGCCGTGGGGCATGCTGCACGTTTGGGCCTGCGTGGTTTGGGCATGGCCCCCAATATGGAAGAAAAAATGCGCGGGCTGGCAGAAACTGCCATTGCACGTGCGTTTGATGTTGCCATTGTGGGCATGAAAGGCCGCGCAGATAGCCAGATGGCAGAAGCCCGTTGGCGTGGCCCGGCACTGCAAGCCGCTGTAGCTGTTTCTGGTGCAGTTGGTGGGTTTAGCGGCTTGGCCGGTTTGGGCCCGGATATTGGTTTTACAACGCTTACAATCATGCGCGAAATTGCACGCGTTGCGCGGGAAGAAGGGGAAGACCTGTCTGACCCCGATGCCCGCCGTGCATGTTTGGAAGTGTTTGCCCTTAAAGCCTTCCCGAACAGCAGAGCGGGCGAAGAAAGCGAACTGGGCTATTTTTCGGCCCGTGCCGTGCTGCGTGGCCGCCCGGTTGTGATGTTGATTGCTGAAGTGGCCTCGCATTACGGCTTGGCGCTGGGGCAGAAAATTTCTCTCCAGCTTATGCCTGTAGCAGGCGCGCTGTGTGGGGCTTCTTTGAATACGGCGTTCTTCAACCATTACCGTGCGCTTGCCCGTGCACATTTCACCATTCGGCGCTTGGAGCGTGAACACGGGCCGGTTGTGCGTGATACCGCTATGTCTATGCGTGCAGATCTGGCCGAACGTGGGGCGGAAGCCTAAACTGCTTTTTGTCAAAGTAAGAGAGACGCAAAAAAGGCCAGCACCTTTATAGGCTGGCCTTTTTGCTGCTTAGGCGGTTTTTTTCGTGATCTTGCGGGGAGGTTCACCCTCCAGAAACGTAGTGAGAATGGCAAATCCAAGCAGCGTGATGCCAATAACCTTGGCCGCCAAATGGTAATGCGGCGCCCACATACTCACGGCAAAGCACACTACAATACCAATCAGGCAAGACAGGCGCATGTTCATGGCAAAGGTTGCTCCTTACATCGTAACGGGAGAGGGCATGGGTAAGCCTTTTGCCAAAGCCTCAACATTATCTAGCGCCAACATGCACATGGCGGTGCGCGTTTCTATGGTGGCGCTGCCCGCGTGCGGTGTCATGAAGATATTGGGCAAGGCTGTCAGCCTTGGGTTGGGGTTGGGTTCCTGCCGGTAAACGTCCAGCCCAGCTCCAAACAGATGGCCAGATTCCAGAGCCTCTATCAGCGCATTTTCATCCACCAAAGACCCGCGCGCCGCATTTACAAACACGCTCCCTTTGGGCAGCAGAGAAAATGTCTGACTGTTCATGAGGGGTGGCGCAGAAGGTGAACCCGGCATGTGCAATGTTAGCACATCGCAATGGGGCAACATGTCTTCCAGCTTTTCAAAATAGGTGGCACCGGCTTCTTCCGCGGCGGAAAGGCGGCTGCGGTTGTGGTACAGAATGGTCATGTCAAAGCCACGCGCGCGCTTTGCCACAGCCTGCCCAATACGGCCCATACCCACAATGCCCAGCCGTTTGCCGGTAACACGGTGGCCCAACATGCCGCCCATACCCATGCCGTGGTGCCAGCCTTTTTTCATGAGCATATAATATTCGGCAGCGCGGCGGCAGGCGGCCAGAATCAGCATCATGCTTAAATCAGCATTACAATCTGTCAGCACATTTGGGGTGTTGGAAACCGCAATACCACGCGCATGTAGGGCGGGAAGATCCAGATGGTCTAGCCCAACGCTTACAGTAGAAACCAGTTTTACGCATTCTGGCAGAGCTTCTACATCCTTGCCTTTAAGAGGTGCGTTATTGGTAACCACAACAGCAAAAGGCTGAAATGCCTTAGCTAATTCCAGAAGGGCCTGTGTGTCCAGGCTTTTTTCTGGCGGAGGCGGGGCTGTAAATTGTGTTTTAATACGATCTTCCGCAGCATCTAACAGGCGGATGGAGCGGATAAGGCGAGGTGCTTCTGTGCTCACAGGCAACTCCGTAGGCTGGTGAGTCGGTGGCTGTCTGGCACAAGTTTGTGCCCAATGCGGGCTGGCATCAAGCAGGGTCAGACAACATATGGGCTATGACACTCCATAACGGAATGCAAAGCCAGAGGTTGCCTTGGCTTGCGGGATGATGGGTTGCAGGAAAGGAACATGCAGCAGATGGCACAGGAACTTACCCCACAGATCATGCTGGGTGCATATGCGGCGGGGCTGTTTCCTATGGCGTCCGATGCAACGGATACGACCCTGCGGTGGTATGACCCCGACCCCCGCGGTATTTTGCCACTTGATGGTTTTCATCTTCCGCGCCGCTTGCGCCGTACTGTGTTGTCTGGCCAGTTTGATGTGTGTGTGGACAGGGATTTTCCCGCTATTATGCGTGCATGTGCCGCCCCCGCGCCGGGGCGCGAAACCACATGGATAAATAGCGAGATCTACCGCTTGTTCTGTGCTCTGCATAACATGGGCTTCAGCCACAGTGTGGAGTGTTGGCAAAATGGTAATCTGGTTGGCGGTCTGTACGGCGTAGCCCTTGGTGGTGCTTTTTTTGGAGAAAGCATGTTCAGCCGCACAACAGATGCCTCCAAGGTGGCTTTGGTGCATTTGGTGGCACGGTTGCGCGTGTGTGGGTTTGTTGTGCTGGACACACAATTTGGTACCGAGCACCTGGCCCGCTTTGGGGGAGAGGAAATACCAGCAGCCGAATATAAAGCCATGTTGGAAAAGGCCGTAAGCATGCAGCCGCGCTGGCAGCAGAATATTCCGGCTGATGTGCTGGAAGCAGAAATCCGAAACATGTAAGTAACTGCCATATTCCGGCCCGTGGCATGCCTTAGGCTTGCAGCATGTTGCTTGCGCCCAAGGTGGTAACCAAGTGCGGGCCTGTAATTTGAATGACTGGAATGGATGATATCATGAGCACACGCCTGTATGGTCGTATGCGTTTTTTTTGCCTGATGGGTGTTCTGGGGGCGGCTGTGCCTGTGCTGGGCACGGTGTTTTCTGGGCAGGCACAGGCACAGGTTGCGCTGGATCATCCACGCCTAACGCCCGCGCGTGATGCTATTATTGATTACAGCTTTCAGCCCCAGCCCACAGCGCAGGATTTGGAAAATGGTGTTAAGCCAGACACCCCCATAGCAACGCGCCATGTGCAGGTGATGTTCTCTGGCGATGGCGGGTTGATGCGCATTAATTACATGACCAGCATGGAAGGGGATGATAGCCGCGGGGCTGTAATTATCAACCGCGCTTCACAGGAAGTGTTGGTGCTTTTGAACGATCGGCATATCTACACCCGCCTTGTACAGCAGGAAGGCATCCGCAACCCGTTTCTGCTTGATCTGTCCATGCAGTTTACGCGCAAGGGCAGTGATGTTGTGGCCGGGCAACCCTGCACTGTCTGGGCTGCACAATCTGCCCAAGGGCAGGCTACGGCTTGCGTCACGGATGATGGCTTTATTCTTTCCCAAACCGGTATTGATGTGGATGGGCTAAATGGCCGTATCCGCGCCATGAAAGTGTCTTACGAGCCCGTGCCCGATAGCGTCTTTCAGCCGCCTGCAGGCTTTCAGGAAGTTAACCCGCATAGTGGCAATAAAAACGGCGGAGGTTCAGCGGGTGGCGCTTCGGCACAACCTGCTGCGCCTTCTGGCGTAGGGCCAATGATATCTACCCCAGCTCCAAATAGCGCGGAAGGAACACCGTAAGATGGTTGCAAAACGCTTTCTTGCCGGTGTGGGGTTTGTGTTGTTGGGGGCTGCGGCTTCTGGTGGTGTCGCCCATGCCCAGATACAGCCGCAAACGCCAGAGCCAACACAAATAAGCCCAACAGATGCGCCGGTGGTAACGCCATCTGTTGATGCGGATGTGTTGTATCAGCTGAACTCCGCCCAAGGGGATGCCCCCACCCAGCAACGTATGCGCTGGCAGGTTAGCTCCTTGCGCCAGCGGCTGGACCCGCAGAATTCTGATGTGTTCATGATTACATCATGGACAGATCACACCCTTACAGTGGTGGATACCGCACGCAAGCGGGCTAGCGTGATGCCTGTGCCGGGCCCACAGCAGATTACCCCCCCAGGGCAGCCCGCAGCGGCTGGCACCTATGCACGATTGGGGAATTCCGTTGTGGCGGGTGAACAGTGCACATTGTGGCGCACAACGGATGCCGAGGGGCATCCAACAGATGCATGCTATACGCCAGACGGCCTGCTTTTGCAGGTTGCACAGAAAGGGCAGGTTACGGTGCGCGCAGTAAGTGTAAGCCGCGCCACCCAGCCAGATAGCGTGTTTGCCATTCCGTCCGGGCTGAAGCGGGAAGCCCCTGCACACCCATAAGGTTTGATGTTTCGGGCGGCAGAAAACGGAAAAAGAGAACGTCGCCATGAAAATTCGCCCCAGCTTTGTAATTTTCTATCTGTTTCTTGCTGGGGTAAGCCTGCCAGCTCTTGCGCAGGCGGATGATGGAAGTTCCGGCACGGTTTCCGTATGTTTGCGTGCGGATATTGCACAACCGCCCCAAGCCATGCAGGTGGTGGCATCTGGCACCGTGTTTGCCGCGCAAGTCCAAGCCGGTGGCCCTAAGGCTGGGGAAGAAAACGAAGCCTTGGTTACCACAGAAACTGTTACTCTTACCCATATGCAGCCGTGTATGGATGCAGATGCATCCTCCGTTATCTCGCATACACGGCATTGGCTGGTTTCCCCCGTAACCGCGCAATCTGGCGTGGTGTTTCATGCCATAGGGGAAGTCAGCGGCAACGGTCTGGATACTGCTTTTGATGATGAGGGCGCATCTTTTCGGGATATCGTGCGGGCAGGGGGCATTACAGCCACTGTGCGCAGCCCGCTAACAGATGCTGTATCTCTGATGGAAGGGGCGGCTGATCTTCCCCCTAATGCGGATGGGGAAGATCCAGCTATTGATGATAAATAATATGGCCCCTGCAAAGGGGCCGCAACCGGGTTAAAAAATCCGGCGCAAGGCCCCCGGCAGAAAGATGGAATAAGGATTTACACGCAGGGAAGGGTTGCTCATCTGCCCGGCCACACCAAAGGTTATGGCCACAAGCCCACCATCTTTTTCCGGGCTAAACACCCAGCCAATGCCCGGCAGCTTTCCGGGCAGTTTGTTGATAGCAAAAATAGGCACCACGGTGCCGTGTAAATCTATGCTGTTCTTATCCAGATTAACGTCGCCTTCAAGTGTTGCGCCCAGTGCATTGTTGCCTGTTCTGCCATCATGAATATTCAGCACGCCATCTTTGAACGTTACGGGCAGCACAAGATGTGTAACGGTAAATTCCGATGTATTATGTGCGGCCAACCAGCCATAAAATGAGATATTCCGTGCCATACGCAGGGCTGTTGGGGCTTTTTTAAGCACAAATGGCGTTACGGTTATGCGGCCGTTAAACGGGGCGGAAGCCTCCGTATCATCAAAAGATCCGCTTAAAACGGCATGGCCACCTTCTACATCTGGCACAATTTTAAAGTCAGACAGAAACGCGCCCATGTTTGGGATGGAAACGCGCAGGTCTCGCCCCGCACCTTTGGGGGTAAGTGTCATGCTTACGGGAGTTGGCCCGTGCATGGCAAAATACATTTTTTCCAGACGTTGGCCGTTATCCTCAAAATAGGCTTTTACAGCTTTCAAAGATGGTTTGTCGGGATTGTAGCGCAATGTGTTGGCTGTCAGATCAATAGCCCATGCTGTACCCGGAGGGCCGTGTAGCTTGCCTGTTGCCGCTTCTGGCACGTGGTAGCCGCTACTGGCGGGCTGTGCGGGTTTGGGGTCTGATGGATCACCCGTTACCAAAGGGGAAAGATCCAGCATGTCTGCATAGACGCCAACATGAATAACCGAGCCTGCCACGCCTTTTTGTGGCAGTTCCAGCATGGCATGGCCGGTGGAATGAGCAACCCGGAAGGAAGAGATAATCAGTTGTGGCGCATGATTGGGGCGTAGGCGGGCCTTGCCACGTACATCCAAATCCGGCCCTGTAGCCAAAATACGATCTACCGCAACAATCTGGCCGTTTTTTAACCCCAACGTAGCGGTGGCCTGTGCAGCCCGCCCCGGTGCCTTATGCCAGAGCGGAATGCGGATTTGGGAGTTTTTGAGGTTGAGGTTGATATCCACCAACCCGTGGTGATCTCCATATTGGCGGTAATCCACCACGGCATCAGCAGAGCCACCAAAATGGTCTCCCGTTGCAAAACCGGCGGCTGTTGCGGTTTGTGGGGTAATGCGGGATGTCAGATGCGCCTGTTCCAAAAGCCCGGTCGGCGGTACATGCCGGAAATCTGTTGAATAGGAGATGTTGGAGGGCAGCCCACCCAACACGCCATGCCCGGCAAGAGAAAGGCCGTCTGCCGTGGCATCCAGCTTGATATCAGCGTGCCTTACACCGCGCCCGGCGACCACATTATCAAGCGATGCCTGCGTGATATCGGCATGGCCTTTAATGTCCATGTCATCAATGCTGACATCGTCTTTCAATGGGAGGCTGAGCATAAGCTGAAGTTTGGCGCGCCCACGTGGGTTGCGAAGATCCAGCGGGTGGCGAGAAAGCAGGTGCAGGCGTGGTTCGGCCAAAAGAGCCATCACATCCTGCAATTTGCCATCCAGTTGCGTGTTGATAATACCGGTCTGGTCTTTTTTGGTCAGGCCCACAATATCCATGCTGCCGGGGCCAGCAGCAATGCGGCCAATACCATTTTGGCCTACGTTTTTTCCGGCGCGGTCAACAAGCTGGTAGCCGTGGTCAAACTTGATGCTCAGCTTGTCCAGTCCGTCCACATCCATATGGGCATCCATGCCCCTTAGTGGGGAAATAGGCCGCAGCCAGTAGATGGTCAGCCCTTTGGCATCCAGCCCGCCAGCAATGTTGCTAACATCCACACCATTCCAGCCTGTTTTGCTGGATAGAGAAACAGTGGTGTGCAGGTTGTAGGCCACGCCATCTGTAATATTCTTGGTTACCCATTTTTTGCCGCCTTTGGCGGCCTTGTCTGGCCAATAATAAACCAGATCGGGAAAGTACACCTGCGGAATATCGGCAGTAACCTGCCCGGAAACCGTGGTGGGGTTTATCAGATCTGTAGCATCTACTTGCCCGGATACAGCCAGATGAAGCCCTCTGGCCTCATCTTCCGGGTGGTCTGGATTGCGCAGGTTGGCGGTGATGTTGTGCACAATAATATGTGCAGGCGTGCTGCCATCCTTAAGATGGTCAAGCCGCAGGGTAATATTGGCAGAGCCGGCATTTAAAAAATAGCGTGCTCCAGCGGCAGTAACCTTGCCGCTTTGTGCATCTGCATACAGTTCCATCGCGCCAGGCATCAGCCATTCTGAACCCGGCGCGGGCAGAAAGCTGACATCGGATGTCACCGTAATGGGTGTTCTGATATGTTGCAGATCATGCGAGATATGGGAAAAGCTGGCTGGCTTAACGGCATTGGTTGCCAGATGCCATACAATGCCTTTGCCATCTGTATCTGGCAGACTGTTGGCTTTTACCTCTATGTGGCAATCAGGGTTTTCCTCCCCCGTTACGGCAAACTGCACGGCACCCGTTATGCCCTTTTTGCCTTGAGCCGATGCCATATGCAGTGTGGCATCTAGCGGAGAAGCCACCCAATGCGTGCCAGTGAGTTGATCATTCATACGCACAACAGCGTGGGAGATTACGGCACGATCCAGTCCGGCGGTATCTACACTTCCGCTATCACTTGTGCCAACGGTCGGAGGGGTATCAAAATCAAACCCCACAGCACCGTTTTTACCGCGCCGGAGGGCAAGGTTTACGCCTTCCAACTCTACAGCGCGCAGGGCAATGCCACCATGTAGCAGGGCCAGTGTATCCAGCGTAACATGGGCTTCGTGCACGGTATCAACTACTGTGCGATCCGGCCCTTTAACGGCAATGTCATGCAGCGCAAGCATGAGCGGAGATGTGAACCCATCGCGCAGGCCGTTCCATTCCAGATAGGCGCGCCTTAACCCCAGCGTAGCGACCGGAGGCTGTTTTTTGCCGCCGGAAATAACGGCAACAGGCAAAAAAGGGCGCACCAACGGCGTAACATTTATTGGCCCAAGCGCCATGCGCGCAAACAGCAAAACTGTGCCCACAACAGGCAGCCCCACCATGCCATAGGCACCATAGACCAGAAATTGCCGGGTTTTTGTGCGCCGTGGGCGCGTGGTGTCTTGACCGTTGGAAGTCAACGCAGCAAGCCTTTATTGTTCACAGCACGGGCCAGATCATGACGCAGGCAGACCATTCCCTTTTTCGAGACGTAAGGCAACCTAGAGGGCACGGTTCCCGCATGTGGCCAGATGCAGACTGGCCCGCTCCAGCAAATACACGTGCGGCTGATCTGTTTACGCAGGACATGCTGGTTCTGGCGCAGGAAGCAGGTGTTGCGCAATCTGTCATGATACAGCCGGGCGCGCGGGAACTGCTGGCGTGTCTTGGGGGCAACAGTCCGTATCTGGCAGATCTGGCGCGAGAAGACGTTCTGGCCTTTGCGGCCCTGCTGGAACAGGGGCCGGATATGTGTGTGCAGGATGCGTTTGCAACATGCGCAAAATTTGACACAACATCGGGGCGAGAGTGTGTCGCGGCTTTTTTGCGGCATACAAAAAAACGCATAGCTTTTATTTGTGCTGTGGCGGATCTGGGTGGCTTCTGGTCTTTGGAGGAAGTAACACATGCCCTGAGCCGCTTGGCTGATACCGCGCTGGATCTGGCTGTCAGGCATTTGTTGTGGTGTGCCTTTCAGGCGGGGCAACTGGCTTTACCCAACCCGGAACACCCCGCACAGGGCTGCGGCTTTGTAATTCTGGCCATGGGCAAGTTAGGCGCGCGGGAGCTGAATTTTTCATCCGATATAGACCTGATGGTGCTGTATGATCCCACAGCGTACCCTCAGTCGGACACAGTGCGGCGTGTGTTCGTGCGTATGACTAGCGATCTTGTCAGCCTGATGGAAGCACGAGATGCCAACGGATACGTTTTTCGCACAGATTTAAGGCTGCGGCCCGATCCATCTTCCACCCCTCCGGCGGTAACGGTGCAGGCCGCCATCCTGTATTATGAAAGCCTCGGCCAAACGTGGGAACGTGCGGCCATGACAAAAGCGCGTCCTGTGGCGGGAGATCTCACACTGGGGCGGCGTTTTCTGGTGGCTATTCGCCCGTTTATCTGGCGCAGGCATCTGGATTTTGCACTGATTGATGATCTGCATGACATGAAGGCCCGGATAGACCGTTACCGTAAGGCGGGCCGGACAGATTTAAGTAACCTACCAGATGCCGTGCTGGCAGATCCTTCCGCCAGCATAGAGTGGTTGTTGGGGCATAATCTTAAGCTGGGGCAAGGCGGGATTCGTGAAATTGAATTTATCGCGCAGGCCATGCAGCTTGTCTGGGGTGGGCGTGAGCCTACCTTGCGGGATAAAACTACCTTTGGTGCGCTTAAAAAGCTGGTAGGCTCAGGCCGCCTGCCGCGAGAAGAAGCCGAGGTTCTGGCCCGCACCTATCGTTTTTTGCGTGATGCCGAACACCGTTTGCAAATGCGTGCAGACCACCAAACCCACAGCTTGCCAGACACGCGGGAAGGGTTCGAGGCCTTTGCCATTTTCATGAACTATCCGGATGCCGAGGTTCTGGCGCTGGATATGTTGCCCCGTATGCGTGAGGCACGGCGCATTTTCGAGCGACATTTTGTGCTGCATTCCGCCCAGCCCGAAGAAGTGGAAGGCAGTGTGCTGGTGCCGGGGCCGGAAGATGGGCAAACGGCGGAACTCTTGCAAAAGCACGGTTTTCCGCCCGAACAGGTGCAGGAAGCCACACAGGTTCTTACCCGTTGGCGCGGCAACAGCTTGCGGGCGCTGCGGTCTGAGCGCGCGCATGCGTTGTTGCGTGTGCTGTTGCCCACATTGCTAGCCAGCTTTGGTGTGCGCAGCAATCCGCTGGCCTGTTTACGTCGGTTTGATGCGTTGCTGGCGCGGCAACATGCTGGGGTGCAGCTTCTTTCCCTGTTTGAACGCAATCCGGCATTAGTAGACCGCATTGCCAATATTTTTGATGCCTCCGTTTTTCTGGCAGATTATCTGGCAGACAAACCTTCTGCGTTGGAAGGGCTTTTGGAATCCGCGCCAGAAGAAGGGCGTACGGTTGTCGCCCGCCTTCAACATCTGGCGGAAGAAATGGCAGATGTTGAAGAGCTGGTAACGGCTTTGCGCCCACTTTTGCGTGGGGAGGAGTTTCGTCTATCTGTTGCCCTGCTGGAAAGCCGCATAACGGAAAACGAGGCCGAAAAGCAGCGCACGGTGCTGGCGGATACCATTATCACCATTGTAAAACAGGCGGTGGAAATAGAACACACACGCCGGTACGGGCATGTTCCGGGTGGTGGCATGGCCATTGTAGCACTTGGCAAAGCCGGTTCGCGCGAGATGATGCCGCGGTCTGATCTTGATTTGCTGATGGTGTTTGATCACCCCGAAGATGTGCAGGCCAGCGAGGTGCCGCAGGCGGATACAAAAGCAGAGCGTCCGCTGTTTTCTGCCCCGCGTTCTGTGGGGGTTGCACAATATTACACACGGCTGGCCCACGCCTTTATTGCGGCGCTGACAGCACCAGGCCCAGAAGGGCCCTTATATGCGGTAGATATGCGGTTGCGTCCTTCTGGTGCGGCGGGGCCGGTTGCTGTCTCGCGCCCTGCTTTTTTGCGTTACCATACGGAATCTGCATGGACATGGGAGTGCATGGCCCTGACCCGTGCCCGTATTGTGGCCGCTCCAGCAGAATTAAAGCATGCTTTAAGGCAGGATCTGGATACCATTCTGGATGGGCGTTTACGGGCCGAGCCAGCATCTCGTGCAACGCTGCTCAAAGATGCCAGCGCCATGCGCGCACGCTTGGCGCGCGATCTGCCTGCATCTTCTGTGTGGGATGTGAAGCGGCGGCTGGGTGGGTTGATAGATGTAGAATTTATTGCCCAGATTTATCAGTTGATTGGCGCAAATAGTGCCGTGCGGGATGTGAGCACGCGTTTGGCGCTGGGGCGGCTGGAAAAGGCAGGGCTGCTAAGTGCCGAGGATACTCAGTTTTTAAAGCAGGCTGAACTGTTCTGGCGCCAGCTTCAGGCTGTGTTGCGGCTGCTGTGCGGGGCCACGCCGCCTGTTGATCTGGAGCGTGATCTGGCTCCGGCATCGTTAAACGTGCTGCTGAAAGCCATGAAGTTGGAAACGCTGCCAGATCTGATTGAAAAGGCGAATATTCTGGCGCGTGATGTGCATGCAGTTTTTGCCCGGCTGGTTGGCCCGGTGGAATAAGGTAGGCTTGGCGCTGGAACAGCTTGCAGATCCTGCACGTTCACTTTGGCGTAAGAGATTTTAAAAGAAGGAAAACAAGCATGACGGAAAAACACACGCTTCAGGTAGGTGATGCTGCGCCTGCGTTTGATATGGAAGCAAGCGGTGGCCGTAAGGTGACGTTGGCAGATTTTAAGGGCAAGCCGTTTGTTCTGTATTTCTACCCTAAGGCAGATACACCCGGATGCACAAAAGAAGCCTGCGGATTTAACGAGGCCCTAAAGGATTTTGATAAAGCCGGACTAACCGTTATTGGCGTTTCGCGCGATCCGGTTAAAAAGCTGGATGCTTTTGCTGCCAAATATGATCTGACATTTCCCTTGGCATCAGATGAATCTGGCAGCGTGACAGAGGCCTATGGCGTGTGGGGGGACAAAACCAATTATGGCCGCCAGTATATGGGTATTGAGCGCACAACCTTCCTGATTGGGGCGGATGGCAAAATTGCGCATATCTGGCCCAAGGTTAAGGTGCCGGGCCATGTTGAAGCTGTGCTGGAAGCTGCCCGCACATTGGCGGGCAGTGCCTGATTTTTTACTTTCAGGCTTTAGCTTCTTTTACCATGCTTGGTAATATCCGCGCGGGCCGTAATAGCCGTAACCGGGGCCGGGCATAACTGGCACAGCGGGCACCACGTAAGCTGTTGGCGGCGGCGGAGGGGGCGGCGGTGGTGCGTAAACTACAGGCGGGCCACCAGCTATTGTGGCGCCAGCCAACGCCCCTACGGCCAAGCCACCAATAAGGGCACCTGCAATGGCACCGCCACCTGGGCCACGATGATGGTAATAACCACCTCTGGGGCCACCCCAACCTGGGCCGCCCGGTCCGCCACGTGGGCCACCACCCCAACCTGGTCCGCCCATCATATGTGGGCCGGGTTGTGCCTGCGCCATCGGCACGCTTGCCAAGCCAAGGCCCGTAATAACGGGCAGGGCCATAAGAAGTTTGGTAATCTGGCGCATGAAATGAGCCTCCTTGAAACAGGATTACACCTGCGTTCTTTGTCTCATCTCAAATAATGGCGCGTCTTATGGCAAATTAAAGGCGTATCCGCGGCGTTATTTTGCAATCTGATTTTATGAAACAACAAGGCCCGTAATTGATTACCCGAAATGGGCATGCTGCTTTTTTAACAAAGAGCAACATGCCGTGCACCGAATATCAGGAGCGTGCAGACGTATCGGTTGGCGCGGTAATGCGGTCTGTCTGTTTTAAACGCAAAACCGTAAATAGGGTTACGGCCGCACAGATGGAAACATATCCGGCAAACCAGTTTTCGTGCCCGATCTGTTTACACCACAGGGCAATATATTCCGTGGTGCCACCAAAAATGGAAACCGTAAGCGCATAAGGCAGGGCCACACCCAAAGCGCGAATACGGGTGGGAAAGAGCTCTGCTTTTACAATGGCGTTAATGGATGTGTAGCCAGAGGCAATAAACAGCGCCGTAACAATCAAGGCAAAAGCCGTCCAAGGGGATGAGGCCCCCGCAAGCACATGCAGCAGCGGAATGGTGCCAAATGTTGCGGCAAAGCCAAAAAACAGCAGCAATGGCTTGCGGCCAATTTTATCTGAAAGAGCCCCAAAAACAGGCTGCATGGCAGCAAACACCACAAGGCTGGCAGTAGAAATAAGGGTTGCTGTTTCCTTAGGAAAACCCAGCGTGTTGGCCAGATATTTCTGCATGTAAATGGTGTAGGTATAAAAGGCTACGGTGCCACCAAGGGTAAGGCCACATACCGTTAATACAGCCCGCCAATGGTGCAGAAGAACGCGAATGCCGCCTTTTTCTTCTTCTGTATGCGCGTTTTTAAAGCTGTCACTTTCTGTCATCTGGCGGCGTAGCCAGAACACAAGCACAGCCCCCAAAGCACCTATCAGAAACGGCACACGCCAGCCCCAGCTTGCAATTTGCTGGGGTGTAAGCAGCACGTATTGCATGAGCAGGAGCAGAACAAGGGCGAGCAGTTGGCCCATAACCAGCGTAACATACAAAAAACCAGACCAGAATCCGCGGTGATCGGGTGTGGCTACTTCTGCCAGATAGGTGGCGGATGCTCCGTATTCTCCCCCAAGGCTTAGGCCTTGCAACAGGCGGGCAATTAACAGGAGCAGCGGAGCGGCAAGGCCGATCTGGTCATATGTTGGGCATACGGCAATGGCCAAAGACCCTAAACACATTGTGAGCACCGAAATGGTGAGTGCGCTGCGTCGGCCATACCGATCTGCCGCCATACCCAACAGCCACCCACCCACAGGGCGCATAAAAAAGCCCACAGCAAATACCGCAGCCGCATTTAGCAGCTCGACCGTGGGGTTGCCGTGCGGGAAAAAGGCATGCGCAAAGTAAATGGTGAAAGAGGAATAAACATACCAATCAAAATATTCCAGCAGGTTGCCTGCGGAACCTGCCACAATGCCGCGGATGCGTTGTGCCGTGTTCACTCTATTGTTCTCCTGTCCGGAAAGGGCACGGTGTTATTTAAATCCGCGGCCTGAATGACGTGTTTTTATTGGCCTGCTACACAGCGTATGTTCTGCACGCAAGGCAGGCTAAGGGGTAGGTCATACCATTGCCGGTGGTCGATTGTCATTACGGTGCCGCGATAAAGCTGTTCTGGTGGGCATTCTATGCGTTTCTGGTGCTTGCTCTTGTTGCGGACATAAGACAAAACGGGGCATGAGTTCTGTAATTGTTCTTTTAAGTGTTGCTGTGTGCGCCTTGTTGTTGGGGGCAGGTCTTGTTGTGGTGCTGCGCCCTAAAGCAGGAGGTGGCACGGATGCAGATTTGCTGGCCCGGCTGTATGTTCTGGTAGAGCATGAGAGCGCGACGGCACGTTCCGAGAGTGCCGCGCAACGCAATGGCATGATGGAAATGGAACGCGCCATGGGTGGGCGTATTGAGCGTATGCGCACGGAGCTGGCGGAACAGCTTGGTGCATTGGCCGGAGGTCTGGGGCGAGAACAGGCGGAGGCCCGTGCCGCTCAGGCCGAAGCCCTGCGCAATCTGGCGGATACATCTGCCCAGCAGTTGGCCTCTATCCGCCACGCGGTTACGGAGCAACTGCACGAAGCTGTAGAGCAGCAGATGCAAACTTCGTTCCAGCGTGTGCTGGAGCAATTTTCCGCCATGCAAAAAGCCATGGGCGAAGTAAGGGCCATGACGGGCCAGATTGGAGACCTCAAGCGCCTTTTCAGCAATGTCAAAACCCGTGGTGGCTGGGGGGAAGCCCAGCTACGCGCCATTTTGGATGATGTACTGCCACCCGGCACGTATGAAAGCAATGTGCGGATTGGCAACGGAAACGATGTGGTGGAATTTGCCATCCGCATGCCTGTTAAATCCAGCACGCCTCCGCTTTTGCCTGTGGATAGCAAATTTCCCACAGAAGCCTATGAGCGGCTGCTCAACGCTGCGGATGAAGGTGATGCAGTGGCAGAAAAAGCTGCACGTAAATCTCTGGAAAACACCATGCGAGTGGAAGCGCGCAAGATTTCCAGCAAATATATTCACCCACCCAAAACGGTGGAGTTTGCCGTACTGTATCTGCCCACAGATGGGTTATATACAGAAGTGGCACGTATGCCGGGGCTGATTGATGAACTGGGGCGGCAGTTTCGGGTTATGGTTATGGGGCCTGCTCTTATGCCAGCCATGTTGCGCACAATCCATCTGGGGTACGTTACACTTGCGCTGGAAGAGCGGACAGAAACCATTGCGCGCCTGCTGGGGGCCACGCGGCAGGAAATGATCAAGATGGATGGCGTGCTGGATAAACTGGCACGAAATGCACAGGCCATGTCTTTTTCTATCGAGGAAGCCCGTAGGCGCACACGTTCGGTTAGCCGCAAGTTGCGTGAACTGGATGAACCGGAAGACAATGCCGCCGGAATAGAAGAGTCTGAAATGGAATTTACTGGTGTTGATTCAAATGGAGCGGCATCAGTGTAAAAGATGAATGGAACAGCGGATATGCTTAAGGAAGATGCCGATTTTTTCTCACCCAATGGGAAAGCGGTGCTTCTGGTAGAAGATGACAGCACCATAGCCGAGGAAATTGCAGCTGAACTGACAGCCCGCGGTTTTAAAGTGCTGCACAAAGCCACAGGTGATGCCGGGCTGGAAGCTGCCTTACGGTTAGAAGCAGACGTTATGGTGGTGGACCGTCTTTTGCCCGGTCTGGATGGTTTGAGCGTTATAGAAACCATGCGCCAGCAGGGCATACGCCTGCCTGTGCTGGTGCTTTCTGCCCTTTCTGCGGTGGATGATCGGGTAACAGGCCTTAAGGCTGGGGGCGATGATTATCTAACCAAGCCCTTCGCCATAGAAGAGCTTGTGGCCCGGATAGAAGCCCTGTTGCGTAGGCCGGATGATACGCGCAGCACCAAGTTGCATCTGGGCCCAATTGATATGGATCTGATAGAACGCCGCGTCTGGCGCGATGGGCGGGAAATAGAGCTGTTGCCGCGTGAGTTCCGTTTGCTTGAATACCTTATGCGCAGGCCGGGGCAGGTGCTTACACGTTCCATGTTGCTGGAGGATGTGTGGCAATATCGGTTTATTCCGCGCACCAATCTGGTGGATGTGCATATTGGCAAGTTGCGGCGCAAAATTGATGGGCCGGGAGAGGAACCGTTGATCGAAAGTATTCGCGGAACGGGATTCCGGCTGCGTGTTCCTGACTGAACTTTTTCGCACAGCTACTTTTCGCATCACCCTTATGGCGCTGGCCGCCATGGCGGGGGTGATGGTCATGCAGTTTGGTCTGGTTTACGCGCAGCTTGAGGCCGTGGAATCGCGCCGTTCCACCGAGTTGCTGAAAGGTGAGGCCGAACTGCTGGCCCAGATGTCTCCCGAGCATCTGGAATACGTTATCCGCCGCCGTGCCACGGATGATCTGCGGCTGATTATTAACAGTGCTGGGCTGTTTGATTCCGGGCATGCTCTTATCGCAGGGGATTTGCGCACTTGGCCCAAGGGCCTAAAGGCAGATGGCAAACCCCACAATGTAGAAATTTACCCCGAAGAAGGGGATTCGTACCCCTTGCGTGTGCTGGCGGAAAAACTGCCAGATGGCACCATTCTGGTGTTGGGGCGCAGCTTCCATCTGCTTTCCGAACAAAAGCTCATGCTGCGCCACACCATGCTGGTGGCGGCTATTCCTACCTTTGTGTTTGCGTTGTTTCTGGGCATCGTGCTCAGCCATCGTGCTCTTTCCCGCGTGAAGGAAATGCACGAGGCTATAGACCGCATTATGGCCGGAGATATCCATGAACGTTTGCCCGCTGCCAAGGAGCGGGATGATCTGGAACGCTTGGCCGGTAGTGTAAACCGTATGCTGGATCGGCTGGAGCGGTTGATGGACGATATGCGGGAAGTAGGGAATGATATTGCGCATGATTTGCGCACCCCGCTTTCTCGCATGCGTGCCAGATTGGAGCGGGCTCTTTCTGCTTGCGCAGAGCCAGAGGCGCTGGAGGCGGCCGTAGGGCGTGCTGTAGATGATCTGGACCAGTGCATGGGTATTATCACTGCGTTGCTGCGTATTGCGGAAATAGAAAACAGCCGCAGAAAAGCAGGCTTTGGGCAAGTGCTTTTAGCCGATCTGGTGGCAGACGTATTTGATTTGTATGAACCCATAGCTGAAATGGAAGATAAAGTGCTGGTTACAAAGGAGGGGGAAGCCCCCTGCTTTGTATGGGGGGATCGGCACTTGTTGATCGAGCTTTTGGCCAATCTGGTGGATAATGCCATAAAGTTCACACCAGAAGGTGGGCGCATTATTCTTGGCTCGCAACGCATCAACGGTGCGGCATCTCTGTTTGTTACGGATACGGGCGTAGGTATTGCACCGGCTGAAAGAGAAGCTGTTCTTTCACGCTTTTATCGGTCGGACAAAAGCCGCCACGTACCGGGGAGTGGGCTGGGGCTTAGCCTTGTGTGTGCCATTGCGCATCTGCACGAAGCCCATGTCACCATTGAAACAGGGGCGGAGGGTGTTGGCACCTGTTTCAGAATTACCTTTCCATCCGCTTTTTTACAAAAGGTTGAAGATTGCACGTAATGATGTTGGCGGGCCGCAGATATGTATGTAACGATAAAACCATGCCAAATCTGCCTGTCTGCAATGCAGCGTCTCTAACTGTGCAAGGTTGGAGCGCATGAACGAAATTGTCGTTACCGCGCTTAAAAAGCCGTATACGTTTGTGGTGCTTTCCATCCTGATTCTGGTGTTCGGAATCAGGGGAATATTCAATACGCCTACAGACGTATTTCCCAGCATTCGTATTCCTGTTGTGGCAGTGGTCTGGACCTATACGGGCCTGATGCCAGAGGATATGTCTGGCCGCGTCGTGTATTATTACGAGCGCGCTCTCACCGCGACCGTGAATAATATCGAACATATCGAGAGCCAATCGTATTATGGCCGCGGGATTGTGAAGATCTACTTCCAGCCCGGTACAGATACATCTGTGGCGCAAACCCAGATTACCTCGGTATCGCAGACAGTTATCAAGCAGATGCCCACGGGCTCTACACCGCCGCTGGTGCTGGCTTATAACGCATCCTCTGTGCCGGTTGTGACGTTGCAGGTGTCTTCCACCTCCATGACGGCCTCACAAATTTACGACATGTCCTCCAACCTTATCCGTCCGGCGCTTGTTTCCGTGGCGGGGGCTGCCATTCCCAACCCGTACGGCGGGCAGCCAGGTAATATCATGGTGGATCTGGACCCGGTAAAACTGCTGGCGCATCGGCTTTCCCCGGTTGATGTCTCGCGCGCGTTGAACAGCCAGAACATTGTGCTGCCTGCGGGGGATCAGCGCATTGGCCCGTTTGACTGGATGGTGCAGACCAACGCCTCTCCCAAAAACATGGAAGAGCTGAACATGATCCCCATCAAACAGGTGGGGGATGCCGTGGTGCGGTTGCAGGATGTGGCATGGGTGCATGCAGGCGGCCCGCCACAAACCAACCTTGTGCTGGTTAAAGGGCAGCAGGGCGTTCTGATTGTTATTATGAAAAGTGGCGATGCCTCTACGCTGGATGTTGTGGCGGGGGTTAAAAAGCTGCTGCCGGGCATTGTAAAAACTCTGCCAGAGGGCGTGAGCATCAAGATTTTGAATGATGCCTCTACCTTTGTGAAGGAATCCGTGCAGGACGTGGTGCGTGAAATGCTCACTGCTGCGTGCCTCACCGGGCTTGTGGTGCTGCTGTTTCTGGGCTCTTGGCGTTCTACCGTTATTATTGCCACCTCCATTCCGCTGGCCATGCTGTGCTCGGTTATTGGGTTGGGTTGGGCCGGGCAGACCATCAATGTCATGACACTGGGCGGCTTGGCGCTGGCCGTGGGGATTTTGGTGGATGACGCCACGGTGATGATCGAAAACATCGACGCGCATCTTGAGATGGAAAAGGATCTGGAAACGGCCATTATTGATGCCGCAAACCAGATTGTTATCCCCACCTTTGTATCCACCATGTGTATCTGCATTGTGTGGATGCCGCTGTTCCAGCTTACGGGTGTTGCGGGCTGGCTGTTTATGCCTATGGCAGAAGCCATCATTTTTGCCATGATCGCCTCCTTTATCCTGTCCCGAACACTGGTGCCCACTATGGCCAAATACATGCTGGCGGCACAGGTGGCCGCACATGCACATGGCCCGCAGGAGCCCAAAACCATTTTTGGCCGCTTTCAGCGTGGGTTTGAGCATAAGTTCGAGCAGTTCCGGCATCGCTATCACGAGCTGCTGTCTCATCTGGTGGCAACGCGTGGTACGTTTGTGCCGGTGTTTGTGCTGTGCTCACTTGGTTCCTTGGGGCTGCTGTTCTTTGTGGGGCAGGATTTCTTTCCCGAAGTGAACTCAGATGCCATTGCCCTGCATATGCGTGCGCCCATTGGCACAAGGTTGGAAGAATCCGGCAAGATTTCCCAGCTTGTGAATGATGAGATCGAACGCACATTGCCGGGGCAGGTAGAAGGGTTGGTTGATAACTGCGGTCTGCCCTTCAGCCCGTTGAATCAGGCTTATATTCCAACGCCAACAGTGGGCACGCAGGATTGCGATATTACGGTTTCACTTAAAAATCCGGCATCTCCTGTGGCCGAATATCGGCGGCTTTTGCGCCATAACCTGAACATGAAGTTCCCCGGCACACAGTTTTCCTTCCTGCCGGGGGATCTGACAGCCAAAATCCTGAACTTTGGTTTGCCATCACCTATTGATGTGCAGGTGGTTGGGCGCAATCTGGCGGACAATTTCCGATTTGCGAACCGTCTGGCAGAACGTCTGCGTCATGTTACGGGCCTGACAGACGTGTTTGTGCAACAGCCCATGACAACCCCCACACTTATGGTGAATACCCGCCGTACTTACGCGCTGGGAACTGGCATTACAGAATCCGATGTTGCCAATAACGCACTGGTTTCTCTGTCTGGTAGTTCTCAGGTGGGGCAGGTTTACTGGTTGGATACCAAAACCGGTGTTTCGCATCTGATTGATATTCAAACGCCAGCGCCCTTCCTCCAGACCATGAATGATCTGGAAATCACGCCTGTTGATAAAGGGGATGGCAACCCATCTGGCCAAGATCCGCAAATCTTGGGTGGGTTGAGCAAGATCGATCAGATCGGCACCCCGGCGGAGGTGGCGCATTACAATATCATGCCGGTGTTTGATATTTACGCCACGAATGAGGGGATAGACCTCGGCACGGTCTCACGCGAGGTGTCGCGTATTGTAGACGAAGTGCAGGGTGACCTGCCGCATGGCTCCTCCCTCAGTGTGCTGGGGCAGGCTGTTACCATGAACAGCGCTTACGCCCAGTTGCTGGGTGGCTTGGCCATGTCTGTGCTGTTGGTTTACCTGCTGATTGTGGTGAACTTTCAGTCCTGGTTGGACCCGTTCATCATCATCACCGCATTGCCCGGCGCACTGGCTGGTATTTCATGGAGCCTGTTTCTAACGCACACCACGCTTTCCGTGCCAGCCCTTACAGGGGCCATTATGTGCATGGGTACGGCCACGGCCAATGCTATTCTGGTTGTAGCTTTTGCGCGTGAACGTCTGGAAGAACATGGTGATGCCATTCAGGCCGCGCTGGAAGCTGGGTTTGAGCGTATTCGCCCAGTGCTGATGACAGCCTCCGCCATGATTATCGGCATGTTGCCCATGTCTTTAAGTAACTCGCAAAACGCACCCTTGGGTAAGGCCGTTATGGGCGGCCTGATAGTGGCAACAGTTGCCACTCTGCTGTTCGTACCCTGTGTTTTTGCCATGCTGCACACACGTAAAAAACCGCATGAAACCGAACAAGAGGAAGCTGCCGCATGACCCAAGAGCATCCAGACGCTTCAGGGCCTCAATCTCCCACACCGGCTGGCAGCACACGTAAGCGCAAAATCGGGTTTGTGGCTGTTGGCGGGGTTGCCACCCTGCTGGCAGTGGTGGGTATTGTTCAGCGCCATACGCAGTACGTTAATCTGGCGCACGAAACGGCACATAACGCTATTCCATCCGTGCAGGTTATCTACCCCCAGCCGGGCCCGGATGAACGCACTCTTTCCCTGCCTGCCAATATAGCAGCATGGTATCAGGCACCCATTTATGCGCAGGTCTCTGGCTACGTGAAAATGTGGTACAAAGATTTCGGTGCCAAGGTGAAGGCGGGCGATGTGCTGGCCGAAATTGATACACCGGGGTTAGATGCTCAATTTGCCGCAGCTAAAGCCAACCTGAATGTGGCACTGGCGCGGTATAAGCTGGCCCAGATTACAGCAAAACGCTGGAAGGCCCTGCAAGGCACGCAAGCTGTTTCTCAGCAGGAAGTGGATGTGCAGGCAGCCAATGCAGAAGCCCAAAAGGCCGAGGTAGAAGCAGCGCAGCATGATGTGGAGCGTTATGCTGCGCTGGAAGCGTTCAAAAAAATTGTTGCGCCTTTTGATGGCGTTGTGACATCGCGCTTGGCGGATGTGGGGGATTACGTCAACGCAGGGCGTGGGGATGTAGATGCTCACGGCAATGCCACCGAATTGTTTAGTGTGGCGGATGTGCACGCCATGCGTGTGTTTGTAGCCGTGCCGCAAGATTATGCAGATATTATCTCCCCGCGGTTGGAGGCAGATTTAAGTATTCCGCAATATCCTGAACGCACATTCCGGGCACATTTTCTGGCCACGGCTTCGGCCTTTAATGCATCTACCCGTACCGTTACAACAGAACTTACACTGGACAATAAATCTGGTGAACTCTGGCCCAATTCCTACGCCACAGCCACGTTCCATGCCCCCGGTGATACGGAAGAGCTGATTTTGCCACTAGGTGCTATTGTGTTCAGGGCGGAAGGCACGCAGGTTGCGCTGGTGGATGATACCAACCACGTGCATCTGGTGAATGTTACCCTAGGCACCAACTTTGGAACCACGGTGCAGATTCTGCGTGGTGTGAAGAAAACGGATCGGGTAATCAACAATCCATCTGCTGGGCTGCTGGATGGGCAGGAAGTGCGCATTGTTAAAGGCACACCCGGCTATAACATGCCCAGCACGCCGCCAGCCGTTAAAAAAGCAGAACCCAAAAAGCCAGCGCCTCCCACCAAATCATCCCAAGGGGAAGATGGGGATGACACCCGCGCGATGCCTGATGATAACGCGGATATGTCTGAAGCTGGGGCCCGCCCATGAGGAAAGGGAACATTCTGCCGCGTAAAGTTACACATATTCTGTTGGTAGGGGTGGCAACATCGGCCTTGGTGGGCTGCGATATGGCACCCCGCTATAAGCCTGCGCAATTTGTGCTGCCCGATAACTGGAGCGGGCAGGGCGTGATGAAGCCCGCCCACCCATCGGATGATGCCATTCGGCCCGATTGGTGGACAATGCTGGGTGATCCGGAACTCAACCGGCTGGAAGATCAGGCCATGCGCCTGAACCCGGATTTGCAGGCGCAGGCAGAGGCGTTCATGCAATCGCGCGATATGGCAGCGGAAGCCAAATCCCACCTTTACCCGCAGTTAAATGGGGCGGCGAGTGGGGCCAAATATAAAGGCTCCCAACACCGGCTATGGCGTGGGGCCGGGGCAACCGGGCCGATGTATATGTCGTCCGAGCAGTATTCGGCCACCGCAACGTGGGAGCCGGATTTCTGGTCTGCCATCCGCAACCGTATCCGTATGGCCAAGCAGGGTGTGCAGGAAGATGCCGCAAATTATGCCTCTGCACGCTTAAGCCTTCAGGCAGAACTAGCATCGGATTACGTTATTCTGCGTGGGTTGGATGCGCAGGATGCGGTGTATAAGGATTCTATCCGGTATTATCAGACAGCCGTGCAAGTTACGCGCATGCGTCTGGCAGGGGCCATTGCGCCGGGTATGGATGTTTCCCGCGCAGAAGCTCAGCTTTACACCACGCAGGCGCAGGAAACCGATATTCGCACCCAGCGTGATGTTATGGAACACGCTATAGCCGTGCTGGTTAATCAGGCTCCGGCCTCATTTCATATCGCGCCGGTTACAAAGCTGACGTTTGAGGAAAAAGAGCCACCTATAGCGCTGCCATCCACTTTGCTGGAACGCAGGCCAGATATTGCCGCAGCAGAACGGCGCATGGCACAAGCAAACAGAGCCATCGGTGTGTCTCGCGCCGCGTTTTATCCGCACGTTACGTTTAACGCCATGACAGGCTTTATGGATAACGGGTTCGATCTGGCTTCGTTGTACAACGCTATGTATCAGTTTGGGGCACAAGCAGTGCTGCCGTTGTTCCAAGGTGGTTTGCGGCGTGCAGAATTGCAGCGCACTTGGTCGGGCTATCGGCAAACGGAAGATATTTACCGCAGCACGGTGTTAGATGCCTTTCAGGAAGTGGAAGACAATCTCACGCGCACCAATCGTTTGAAAACGCAGGTTAAGCAGGAAAGCAACGCCGTAGATGCCGCCTTGCGCACGCAGGGCATGACTATGGCACTCTATACTGGTGGCCTAACCAATTATCTGGATGTTGTGGTGGCGCAGGTAGCGGCGCTGAATGCCCGCATTTCATTAGTGCAGGCGCAAACCCGACAGGTGGATGCGCGTGTGCAGCTTGTGCGTGCCCTTGGTGGTGGGTGGTCTCGTAGCCAATTGCCGCACGGTGAGGAAACCATCATGCCTTTCAAGCCCTTGCAGTATGAAAACCTGCGCCATGCAGCGCCTTTGGGTGGCATTAGCACCCAGACAGATCCGCTTTCCAATGATCTGACAGGCGGCATGAAAAATACACAACCACTTGACACGCAGCCAGCGCCCCGGTAAGCGCGGCACTTCTGATCGGAACGCGGGAGATTCTTGTCTGCGCCCTGTGCGTGGTGTGGAATCGAGAGAACCGCGGTTCGGGTTCATTTTGAGGAGTCCCGGATATGGCCAAAAAAGTTGTTGGCTACATCAAACTTCAGATCCCCGCTGGTAAGGCTAATCCTTCCCCGCCGGTTGGTCCGGCACTGGGTCAGCGCGGTCTGAACATCATGGAATTCTGTAAGGCATTTAACGCCAAGACCCAGGGTCTTGAGCCGGGTATGCCGATTCCGGTGGTTATCACCGCATATGCAGACCGTACGTTCAGCTTCATCACCAAAACCCCGCCAAACACCTACTTCCTGCTGAAGGCCGCCAAAATTTCCAAAGGCAGCCAGACAGTTGGCAAGGGTGGTAGCGTTGGTAAAGTGACCATGAGCCAGCTTCGTGAAATTGCTGAACAGAAACAGCAGGACATGAACGCAAACGATCTGGATGGCGCAGTGCGCATGCTGATCGGCTCTGCCCGCTCCATGGGCATTGATGTGGTGGAGGGCTAATATCATGGCAAAGAACAAGCGTATCGCTGCTGCACGTGCCAAGATTGAAGCTGGTAAAGTTTACGGCATTGATGAAGCTATCGCGCTGGTAAAAGGTAATGCGACAGCTAAATTTGATGAAACCGTTGAAATTGCACTGAACTTGGGCATTGACCCGCGTCATGCAGACCAGATGGTTCGTGGTTTTGTTTCCCTGCCGAATGGCACAGGCAAAACCCTGCGCGTTGCCGTGTTTGCACGTGGCCCGAAAGCTGAAGAAGCTCAGGCTGCTGGTGCAGACATCGTGGGTGCGGAAGACCTGATGGAAAAAGTGCAGGCTGGCGAAATCAACTTCGACCGCTGCATTGCTACGCCTGACATGATGGCTCTGGTGGGCCGTCTGGGTAAGATCCTCGGCCCGCGTGGGCTGATGCCGAACCCCAAGCTGGGCACCGTGACCATGAACGTAAAGGGCGCTGTTGAAGCGGCTAAGTCTGGTCAGGTTGAATATCGCGCTGAAAAGAGCGGTATTGTGCATGCTGGTGTTGGCAAGGCTTCCTTCAGTGAAGACAAGCTGGCTGAAAACGTACGTGCATTTATTGATGCCGTGCAGAAGGCCCGTCCATCTGGCGCAAAAGGTGCTTACATGAAGAAGGGTGCTCTGTCCTCCACCATGGGCCCTGGCGTTCAGTTGGATCTCTCTGCCTTCGCTGGCTGAGAAAGAATGACGCCGCACTCGCTTTCGGGTTGGTGCGGTGCATGAAGGGGTGGTTGCGGCTGCTCCTTCTTCCTGTCCGAGACCGTGCGCAACTTCGGTTTTAATCAGCCTTCGGGTTGGCGAGCGGTAAGACGGGAATGCTGGTTACAGGTCGTATTTACGGCACGCCAGATATTCCGTTTCAAGGACAGGCGAGCGGGTTGCGTTATGTATAACGGAACCTAAAGGGCAACCCGTTCTGTTGGGCGCAAGCTTAATGGAACAAGACGGAGACGGGATTTGAACCGTACGGAAAAGAAGGCCTTTATCGCCTCTCTGGCCGCCGTTTTCGCCCAGACGTCCATGGTTGTGGTCACCCGTAATGACGGGCTGACTGTGGCTGCTGTGACGGAACTGCGGCGTAAGGTGCGTGCAGCGGGTGCGAACTATAAGGTCGCTAAAAACCGGCTGGCAACTCTCGCCCTGGATGGGACCCAGTTCAACGGCATCGCGCCGCTGCTGCAAGGCCCGACCGCGCTTGCGTGGTCTGAAGACCCTGTGGCTGTGGCTAAGGCTGTCGTTGAGTTCGCCAAAACAAATGACAAGCTTGTGCTGCTTGGTGGTTCTCTTGGTTCTCAGGTGCTTGACGCCGATGGAATCAAGGCTCTGGCCGAGCTGCCGTCTCTTGATGCGCTGCGCGCGCAGCTCGTGGGTCTTATCTCCACGCCAGCTACGCGTATCGCCAGCGTTACTCAGGCGCCGGCAGGCCAGCTTGCACGTGTTTTTGGGGCCTATGCCAAAACGGGTGAAGCTGCCTGATTTCATTCCTTTGCATGAAGGAATGTTAAAGAATTTTGCGCTGCCTTCGTGCTTGAAGGTTGCGTTCTGCTAACCAGTATCTATATTAGGAAGTCAAACTATGGCTGATCTTGCTAAGCTTGTTGACGAACTGTCCGCTCTGACCGTTCTTGAAGCTGCTGAACTTTCCAAGCTGCTCGAAGAAAAATGGGGCGTTTCCGCTGCTGCTCCTGTAGCAGTTGCTGCTGCTGCACCTGGTGCTGCTGCTGCTCCGGCTGAAGAAAAAACCGAATTCACGGTTGTTCTGGCTAGCGCTGGCGACAAGAAGATCAACGTGATTAAGGAAATCCGCGGCATCACCGGTCTGGGCCTGAAAGAAGCCAAGGATCTGGTTGAAGGTGCGCCGAAGACCGTTAAAGAAGGTGTCAGCAAGGACGAAGCTGACAAGATCAAAAAGGCTCTTGAAGACGCCGGGGCAACCGTCGAAGTCAAGTAAGTTTGCCAAATTTCTGATGCATGGCATCAGGGAAATGGAAAAAAGGTTTTCGGGTAGGGGCGCTGTGCCTCTGCCCGTTTGCCTGTTTCGGGTTGATCTGAAACAGGAGCCGGGTAAAACCCGGTATGGGCTTGAGACCAAAATTAGGTCGGACCATCAGGCTCGCGGGATGACCACGGGCATGATGGTCCGAGATAAATGGGCGGGGCAGGAGCGACGATGAACGCAATCACTAAATCGTTCACAGGACGGAAGCGGATTCGCAAAAGTTTCGGGCGGATTCCCGAAATCGCCCCGATGCCGAACCTGATTGACGTGCAGCGTGCGTCTTACGAGACATTTCTTCAGGCAAATGTATCGCCTGATGCACGTACTCCAACAGGTTTGCAGGAGGTATTCCGTTCCGTTTTCCCCATCAATGATTTTGCGGGGCGGGGGCGTCTGGAGTTCGTCAGTTACGAATTTGAAGAGCCTAAATATGATGTGGAAGAATGCATTCAGCGTGGTCTGACATATGCCGCACCGCTGAAAGTTATTCTGCGCTTGATCGTATGGGATGTGGACGAAGATACGGGGTCTCGTTCCATTCGCGATATTAAGGAACAGCCAGTCTATATGGGCGATATGCCGCTCATGACAGACAATGGCACCTTTATCGTCAACGGTACGGAGCGTGTTATCGTCAGTCAGATGCACCGTTCACCCGGTGTGTTCTTTGATCATGATAAAGGTAAAACGCATTCTTCTGGCAAATATCTGTTTGCTGCGCGTGTTATCCCTTACCGTGGTTCCTGGCTGGACTTCGAGTTTGACGCCAAAGATCTGCTTTACGTTCGTATCGACCGTAAGCGTAAGCTGCCTGTCACCACGCTGCTGTATGCGCTTGAAGGTGCAGCTTCTGAAGCTGCGCGCAAAGCTAAAGCGGCTGAAGGCGGTGATGTTGACTCTATGGAAATCAAGGGGATGGATGCCAATGAAATCCTCTCCTACTTCTATAATGCTGTCACATTCATAAAAACAGCCAAAGGCTGGGCCCGTCCGTTTGATGCGGATTCTTTCCGTGGCCTCAAGCTGCTGGCGCCGCTGGTGGATGCGGAAACCGGTGAAGTGGTGGCGGAAGCCGAAACCAAGCTGACAGCCCGCATGGTGCGCAAGATCGCGGAAAAAACGCGTGAAGTGCTGGTGGGTGAGATCGATCTGCTTGGCCGTTACATTGCCCATGATATCGTCAATATGCAGACTGGCGAAATCTATGGCGAAGCTGGTGAAGAAATCACTGAAGCACGTCTTGCTGCTTTGGAAGAAGCCGGAATTACGGAACTTCCCCTGCTGGCAATTGACGCTGCTAACGGGCCGTGGATCCGTGATACGCTCACAGTAGATAAAAACAGCACGCGTGATGAAGCGCTGATTGATATCTACCGTGTAATGCGCCCCGGTGAGCCGCCAACGGCTGAAACAGCCGAAGCCATGCTGAATGGCTTGTTCTTTGATCCCGACCGTTATGATCTTTCCGCTGTTGGCCGCGTGAAGATGAACATGCGTCTGGATATGGACGTGCCAGACACAGTGCGTGTGCTGCGTAAAGAAGATATTCTGCGCACCATTAAAACACTGTGCGACCTGAAAGACGGTCGCGGTCAGATTGACGATATTGATAACCTTGGTAACCGCCGCGTGCGCTCGGTTGGTGAACTGATGGAAAATCAGTACCGCATTGGTCTGTTGCGGATGGAGCGCGCTATCCGTGAGCGTATGGGCTCTGTGGATATTGATACGGTCATGCCACATGATCTGATCAACGCCAAACCTGCTGCTGCTGCTGTGCGTGAGTTCTTTGGTTCTTCTCAGCTCAGCCAGTTTATGGATCAAACCAATCCGCTGTCTGAAGTGACGCATAAGCGTCGTCTTTCAGCGCTTGGCCCAGGTGGCTTGACCCGTGAGCGCGCAGGCTTTGAAGTGCGTGACGTTCACCCAACGCATTATGGTCGTATCTGCCCAATTGAAACGCCGGAAGGCCCGAACATTGGTCTGATCAACTCTCTGGCAACCTATGCCAAAGTGAACAAATACGGCTTTATCGAAACACCTTACCGTCTGGTGAAGGACGGCGTGCTACAGGACGGCTGGAAGTATCTCTCCGCTATGGAAGAGGAAAAGCTGGTTGTTGCGCAGGCCGATGCCAAGGTGAATGATCAGGGTGCGCTTACCAGCGATCTGATTTCTGTGCGTCGTAACGGTGATTTCCGTCTGGTTCCGCCAACGGAAGTAACAGCGTGTGACGTTTCGCCCAAGCAGCTCGTTTCCGTTGCTGCGGCGCTCATTCCGTTCCTGGAAAACGATGACGCGAACCGTGCACTGATGGGTTCCAACATGCAGCGTCAGGCTGTGCCGCTGGTGCGTTCCGATGCACCGTTGGTTGGCACAGGTATGGAAGCAGCTGTGGCGCGTGATTCTGGTGCAACAATTGTTGCCAAGCGCGAAGGTATTGTGGACCAGATTGACGGTGCCCGTATCGTAGTGCGTGCAACCAATGCGGCAGGTTCTACGCAGGGTGTAGATATCTACCGTCTGCGTAAGTATTCCCGTTCCAACCAGTCCACCTGTATTAACCAGCGTCCGCTGGTGCATGTGGGTGACAATGTGCGGGCAGGCGATATTATTGCCGATGGTCCTTCCACAGAGCTGGGTGAACTGGCTCTGGGCCGTAACGTGCTGGTCGCGTTTATGCCTTGGAATGGTTACAACTTCGAAGACTCCATCCTGATTTCCGAACGGATTGCCAAGGATGACGTTTTTACCTCGATCCATATCGAGGAATTCGAAGTCATGGCCCGTGATACCAAGCTGGGGCAGGAAGAAATCACGCGTGATATTCCGAATGTGGGTGAAGAAGCCCTGCGGAATTTGGATGAAGCCGGCATTGTGTATGTAGGTGCTGAAGTTAATCCGGGCGATATTCTGATCGGCAAGGTAACGCCAAAAGGCGAAAGCCCAATGACACCGGAAGAAAAACTTCTGCGTGCCATCTTTGGTGAAAAAGCCTCCGATGTGCGTGATACGTCTCTGCGTCTGCCGCCTGGCACATCTGGCACAATTGTTGATGTGCGTGTGTTCTCCCGCCGTGGTGTGGATAAAGATGAACGCGCCATGGCCATTGAACGTGCGGAAATCGAACGTCTTGCCAAAGACCGTGATGATGAACGCGCTATTCAGGAACGCTCTTTCTATAGCCGTTTGCGTGAAAAGCTTCTGGGGCAGGTTGCTGGCGCTGGGTTCAAGGGTATTCGCTCTGGAACCGAGATTACAGATGCCGTTCTGGATGAACATCCGCGTGCTACGTGGCGTCAGATTGTTGTTGCTTCTGACAGCGTTATGGCGGAACTGGAAACTTTGCGGCGTGAATTTGATGCGGCTATTGCACGTATTCAGGCACGTTTTGAAAGCAAGGTTGAAAAACTTCAGCGTGGTGATGAACTGCCACCTGGCGTGATGAAGATGGTCAAGGTTTTCGTGGCTGTTAAGCGTAAGCTGCAGCCAGGGGATAAAATGGCCGGTCGTCATGGTAATAAGGGTGTGGTTTCCCGCGTTGTTCCAGTTGAAGACATGCCGTTCCTGGAAGACGGCACGGCTGTTGATCTGGTGCTGAACCCGCTAGGTGTGCCTTCACGTATGAACGTGGGGCAGATTCTAGAAACGCATCTGGGTTGGGCCTGTGCTAAAATCGGCCGTGGCATTGGTGACATGGTGGATGAATACCAGCGTAATGGCGAAAAACGTCAGGAACTGCTGGACCGTCTGAAAGATGTGTACGGGGATAAAGTTTACAGCGAAGACATTGCCAATATGAGCAATGATGAGCTGATTGAACTGGCCAATAACCTGCGCAAAGGCGTGCCGATTGCAACGCCAGTGTTTGATGGCGCTTCCATTCCGGATATTGAAGCCATGCTTGAAAAAGCTGGTGTTAATAAATCTGGTCAGTCTCAGTTGATTGACGGGCGCACGGGTGAACCGTTCGAACGTAAAACAACGGTTGGCTACATCTACATGCTCAAGCTGCACCATCTTGTTGATGACAAGATCCATGCACGCTCTATCGGCCCATACTCGCTGGTTACACAGCAGCCTCTGGGTGGTAAGGCGCAGTTTGGTGGTCAGCGCTTTGGGGAAATGGAAGTGTGGGCGCTGGAAGCATATGGCGCAGCTTACACTCTACAGGAAATGCTGACTGTGAAGTCGGATGACGTTTCCGGTCGAACCAAAGTTTATGAATCCATCGTGCGTGAGCAGGATGATTTTGAGGCCGGTATTCCGGAAAGCTTTAACGTTCTGATCAAAGAGCTGAAGTCTCTGGGTCTGAACGTAGAACTGGAGCAGGGGGCCGAGTGACGGTGAATTTCGCCACCACCATCCGTTCTTATTTCAAAGGGGAGGCCGGGGTAGAAACCTCGGCTCCCCGTTTCCCGCTGGGGGCTTCGGCACATGAATGAGCTCATGAAAATTCTTGGCCAGACCGGCCAGGCGATGACATTTGATCAGATTAAGATTCAGCTGGCATCGCCCGAACAAATCCGTTCCTGGTCTTATGGCGAAATCAAGAAGCCCGAGACCATCAACTATCGTACGTTCAAGCCAGAACGGGATGGCCTGTTCTGTGCGCGTATTTTTGGTCCGATCAAGGATTATGAATGCCTTTGCGGCAAATACAAGCGGATGAAATTCCGCGGTATTATCTGCGAAAAGTGCGGTGTTGAAGTTACGCTGGCCAAGGTGCGTCGTGAGCGCATGGGCCATATTCAGCTTGCCAGCCCCGTTGCCCATATCTGGTTCCTGAAGTCTCTGCCCAGCCGTATCGGCCTGATGGTTGATATGACGCTGAAAGATCTGGAAAAGGTGCTTTACTTTGAAAGCTACCTGGTTCTGGAACCCGGCACGTCTCCGCTGAAGCAGTATTCCTTGCTGACGGAAGAACAGTACCTTGATGCCATGGATGAATATGGCGATGAAGGTGTTGAAGTTGGCATTGGTGCAGAAGCCATTAAAAAGGTTCTGGAACGCATTGATTGTGATGCCGAAAAGGTAGAGCTGCGTCAGGAACTTAAGGAAACAACTTCAGAAGCCAAGCGCAAAAAGCTTGTTAAGCGCCTGAAGCTGATTGAAGCGTTTGCAGAAAGCGGTTCCCGTCCAGAATGGATGATTCTGGATCTGGTTCCGGTTATTCCGCCGGATCTGCGTCCGTTGGTGCCGCTGGATGGCGGTCGTTTTGCAACGTCTGACCTGAACGATCTGTATCGGCGTGTTATCAACCGTAATAACCGTCTGAAGCGCCTGATGGAACTGCGTGCGCCCGATATTATCGTGCGTAACGAAAAGCGTATGCTGCAGGAAGCTGTGGATGCGTTGTTCGATAACGGGCGTCGTGGCCGTGCGATTACGGGTGCTAACAAGCGCCCGCTGAAATCTCTTTCCGATATGCTTAAAGGTAAGCAGGGGCGTTTCCGTCAGAACCTGCTTGGTAAGCGCGTCGATTACTCTGGCCGTTCTGTTATTGTGGTGGGGCCGGAGCTTAAGCTCCATCAGTGTGGTCTTCCCAAAAAGATGGCGCTGGAGCTGTTCAAGCCGTTCATTTACGCCAAGCTGGAAAAATACGGTCATGCTACCACCATTAAAGCTGCAAAGCGGATGGTGGAAAAAGAGCGGCCAGAAGTTTGGGATATTCTTGAAGAAGTTATCCGCGAACATCCGGTTATGCTTAACCGTGCGCCTACGTTGCATCGTCTGGGTATTCAGGCGTTTGAACCGGTGCTGGTTGAAGGTAAGGCTATTCAGCTGCATCCGCTGGTCTGCACCGCGTTTAACGCAGACTTTGACGGTGACCAGATGGCTGTGCATGTGCCGCTGAGCCTTGAAGCCCAGCTTGAAGCACGTGTGCTGATGATGTCCACCAACAACATCCTCAGCCCAGCAAATGGTAAGCCGATTATCGTGCCTTCTCAGGATATCGTTTTGGGGCTGTATTACCTCAGCCTCGAAACACCTGAATTCAAGGTTACGCCAGATCGCTGTGAATATGATGAGAAGACAGGTGCTCTGGTCAAAGAAGGCGCGCCATCTTTCTCTTCTATTGGTGAAGTGGAATACGCACTCAGCGCCGGTGCACTGAAGCTGCATGATAAAATTCGCGCACGCTTCCAGAAGGTCGGTGCGGATGGCAAGGTCACCTACGAAACAGCCGTGACCACGCCTGGCCGTGTGTTGATTGCGCAGATCCTGCCGCAGCATGAAGCCGTGCCGTTCTCCCTTATCAACCGTCAGCTCACCAAAAAGGCCGTGTCTGACGTTATTGATACGGTGTATCGTCATTGCGGTCAGAAAGAAGCAGTTATCTTCTGTGACCGTCTGATGGCTCTGGGTTTCCGTCATGCTGCTAAGGCTGGTATTTCCTTTGGTAAGGATGACATGATCATCCCGCCCGAAAAGAAAGAACTGGTTGATCGCACGGCTGCCGAAGTTAAAGAGTTTGAACAGCAGTATCAGGATGGTCTGATCACGGCTGGCGAACGCTACAATAAGGTGGTGGACGCGTGGTCTCGTTGCACAGACGAAGTGCAGGCGGCCATGACCAAAGAAATTTCTCGTCAGGAAGTTGGTAAGCAGATCAACTCGGTGTGGATGATGAGCCACTCCGGGGCTCGTGGGTCGCCGGCTCAGATGAAACAGCTGGCCGGTATGCGTGGTCTGATGGCCAAGCCATCTGGTGAAATTATTGAGCAGCCGATTATTGCCAACTTTAAAGAAGGCCTGTCGGTTCTCGATTACTTCACCTCTACCCATGGTGCACGTAAAGGTCTGGCTGATACCGCGCTGAAAACCGCTAACTCCGGATATCTCACCCGTCGTCTGGTGGATGTGGCGCAGGACAGCATCATTATCGAAGAAGATTGCGGTAGTGAACGCGGCCTGACGGTGCGTGCGGTAATGGATGGTGGGGAAGTTGTAGCTTCTCTGTCCGAACGTATCCTTGGCCGTACGGTTGCTTCCGATGTGGTGGCGCCAGGTACCAACGAAGTGATCGTTCCGCGCAATCATCTGATTGATGAGGCCGATGCCGAGCGGATTGAAAAATCTGGTGTGGAAACGGTTCATATCCGTTCTGTCCTGACCTGTGATAGCCGTGTTGGTGTATGTGGTCACTGCTATGGTCGTGATCTTGCACGCGGCACACCGGTTAACATCGGTGAAGCCGTGGGTGTTATCGCCGCTCAGTCCATTGGTGAGCCCGGCACACAGCTGACAATGCGTACCTTCCATATTGGTGGTGCGGCGCAGCGTGGTGCGGAACAGTCCATGATCGAAGCCTCTCGTGATGGTCAGGTCGTAATCCGTAACCGTAACGTTGTGCATAATAGTCAGAACGTGCCGATCGTGATGGCACGTAACTGTGAAATTCTTCTGTCTGACGAAAACGGTGTGGAGAAAGCCCGTTACCGTGTGCCGTACGGTGCTCGGTTGCTGACAGAAGAAGGGGCAAAAGTTGCTCGCGGTCAGAAACTGGCTGAGTGGGATCCGTACACCCTTCCGATTATCACGGAAAAAGCTGGTAAGGTTGAATACCTGGATCTGATTGACTCCATCACGCTTGTTGAGCGTATGGACGAAGTAACAGGCCTGACCTCCAAAGTGGTGGTTGATTATAAGCAGGCAGGTAAAGGTGTGGATCTGCGCCCACGTCTGCAGCTTAAGGATGCCAACGGTGATGTGGTGAAGTTGGATAACGGTGCAGATGCCCGTTACTTCCTCTCTCCCGAAACGCTTCTGTCTGTTGAAAACGGTACAGAAGTAAATGCCGGTGACGTTCTGGCGCGTCTGCCACGTGAAGGCTCCAAAACCCGTGATATTACAGGTGGTCTGCCCCGCGTTGCTGAATTGTTTGAAGCACGTCGGCCAAAAGACCACGCTATTATCGCGGAAATGGAAGGGCGCGTTGAATTCGGGAAAGATTACAAATCCAAGCGCCGTGTTATCGTGAAGAACGATGAAACGGGCGAGGAGCAGGAATACCTGATCCCGAAAGGTAAGCACATTTCCGTTCAGGAAGGTGACTTTGTGGAAAAAGGTGATCCGCTGGTCGATGGTCCGCGGGTGCCCCACGATATCCTGAAGGTGATGGGCGTAGAGGCTCTGTCTGATTACCTGATCAACGAAATTCAGGATGTGTATCGTCTTCAGGGTGTGAAGATTAACGATAAGCATATTGAAGTTATCGTGCGTCAGATGCTTCAGAAGGTAGAAATTCTGGAGCCGGGTGATACGACATATCTGATTGGCGAAACTGTTGACCGTATTGAGTTCGAGGCTGAAAATGCCAAGAGCCTCAAAGCAGGTGAGCGGCCAGCTCAGGGTATGCCGGTGCTGCAGGGCATCACCAAGGCTTCTCTGCAGACGCAGTCCTTTATTTCTGCTGCATCGTTCCAGGAAACCACACGCGTGCTCACAGAAGCTGCTACGGCAGGGAAAGTGGATAAGTTGATGGGTCTGAAGGAAAACGTAATTGTTGGGCGACTGATTCCAGCAGGTACGGGCAGTGTTATGAAGCGTCTGCGGGCTATTGCCGCAGAGCAGGATCGCCAACGTGTTGGGCGTTCTGCAGCCGAATAAACGTTGCAAATATGCTTCATGAAGGAAGGATCAGGGGAAACCTTGGTCCTTTTTTCATGTACAGCGTACGCAATTCTTTAAGAATCGCAGGGTAAAACTTGACTCCCAGCGGGGGGAGGGTTAGGTAGCAGCCCTCAGCTCTGGATATCCCTGTGGATAGAAAGAGCAATTAGGTTTTCTGTGTGAGTCTAGCATGCGGTTGGCTTCCGGGGTGGAAGCGGGGCCGGATGCCAACATAGCCCCATACAGGCAAATGCCTGATGGGATCTTTTTTAATGAAAGTCGGCAGTCAGAAATAATGGCGGCCGGCCGAACTGTGTAAGGATCGGGAAAGGCGCATGCCGACCATCAACCAGCTCATTGCCAAGGGGCGCAAGCCTGCGGTCAAGCGCAACAAGGTGCCCGCGCTGCAAGGATGCCCCCAAAAGCGCGGTGTTTGCACCCGCGTTTATACCACGACGCCAAAAAAGCCGAACTCCGCACTGCGTAAAGTCGCTAAGGTGCGTCTGACGAACGGCTATGAGGTGGTCAGCTATATTCCGGGTGAAGGTCATAACCTTCAGGAACATAGTGTTGTGCTGATCCGCGGCGGTCGTGTGAAGGATTTGCCGGGTGTGCGTTATCACATCCTTCGTGGTGTTCTGGATACGCAGGGTATTGCCAAGCGGCGTCAGCGTCGTTCGCTGTATGGCGCCAAGCGTCCGAAATAAGAGGAAGAACAGGTATGAGTCGCCGTCATCGCGCAGTAAAGCGCGAGATCCTTCCCGATCCGAAATTCGGAGATATCGTTGTCACGCGTTTCATGAATGCGCTGATGTACGATGGTAAGAAGTCTGCTGCAGAAAGAATCGTATACGGTGCGCTGGATGCCATGGTGCGTCGTAGCGGTAACGGTGCGGATGCAGTGGTGCTGTTCCACAGTGCGCTGGATAACGTAAAGCCGGCTGTTGAAGTGCGTTCTCGCCGTGTTGGTGGGGCAACCTACCAGGTGCCGGTTGAAGTTCGCGCAGACCGCCGTCAGGCGTTGGCGATCCGTTGGGTGATTGATGCTGCGCGCAAGCGTGGTGAAAACACTATGCAGGATCGGCTTTCCAATGAGCTTCTGGATGCAGTCAACAATCGTGGCGCAGCAGTGAAGAAGCGGGAAGATACCCACCGTATGGCGGAAGCTAACAAAGCATTCAGCCACTATCGCTGGTAATGAAAGAAGCTGCTGCATTTCCTCTTGCAGTGAGTTTGCAGGGCTTATAACAACTGCATCCCGAATGGTTTTTGGGGCATGGAGTAAAAAATGGCTAAGGCTAAATTTGAGCGGAATAAACCGCACTGCAACATCGGCACCATTGGTCACGTTGACCATGGTAAGACCTCTCTGACGGCAGCGATCACCAAGACGCTTGCAAAAAAGGGTGGCGCTGAATTTAAGGCGTATGATCAGATCGACGCTGCTCCGGAAGAACGCGCTCGCGGCATCACCATTTCCACAGCTCACGTGGAATATGAAACCGACAAGCGTCACTACGCGCACGTTGACTGCCCCGGACATGCTGACTATGTGAAAAACATGATCACGGGTGCGGCGCAGATGGACGGTGCAATCCTGGTTGTGTCCGCAGCTGACGGCCCGATGCCGCAGACCCGCGAACACATCCTGCTTGCTCGTCAGGTTGGTGTGCCGGCTCTGGTTGTCTTCCTGAACAAGGTTGATCAGGTTGATGATCCGGAACTGCTTGAGCTGGTTGAAATGGAAGTTCGTGAACTTCTGTCTTCCTATCAGTTCCCTGGCGACGATGTGCCGATCATCAAGGGTTCCGCTCTGGTAACTCTGGAAGATGGTGATCCGGAAATCGGTGAAAACCGCGTTCGCGATCTGATGGACGCAGTTGATGCCTACATCCCGCAGCCGGAACGTCCGGTTGACCGTCCGTTCCTTATGCCGATCGAAGATGTGTTCTCCATCTCTGGTCGTGGCACCGTGGTAACGGGTCGTGTGGAACGTGGCGTGATCAATGTTGGTGACGAAATTGAAATCGTTGGTCTGAAGCCGACTACGAAGACAACCGTAACCGGCGTTGAAATGTTCCGTAAGCTGCTTGATCGCGGTGAAGCTGGTGACAACATCGGCGCTCTGCTGCGTGGCACCAAGCGCGAAGATGTGGAACGTGGTCAGGTTCTGGCAAAGCCAGGCTCCATTACGCCGCATAAGAAGTTCAAGGCAGAAGCCTACATCCTGACGAAGGAAGAAGGTGGTCGTCATACGCCATTCTTCACCAACTATCGTCCGCAGTTCTACTTCCGTACGACTGACGTGACGGGTGTTGTGCACCTGCCGGAAGGCACCGAAATGGTGATGCCGGGCGACAACTGCGCTATGGAAGTTGAGCTGATTGCTCCAATCGCCATGGACGAAGGTCTGCGTTTCGCTATTCGCGAAGGTGGCCGCACAGTTGGTGCTGGCGTTGTTTCCTCCATTATCGAGTAATCGATAGAGGATATGAGCCTAAGTGGCCCCGACCGATTGATTTTGGTCGGGGTCTTACTTAGCGGCCGGGATTCCCCGGATAAGTAAAGTGTTGGACTAAAAAACAAATGGACAACCAGAACATCCGCATTCGCCTGAAAGCGTACGATCATCGGGTGCTGGATAACAGCACGAAAGAGATCGTGAATACGGCGAAGCGTACGGGTGCGCGGGTTCGGGGTCCTATCCCGCTGCCTACGCATATCGAACGGTTTACGGTTAACCGTTCTCCTCACGTTGATAAAAAGAGCCGCGAGCAGTTCGAAATTCGAACTCATCGCCGTCTGCTCGACATTGTTGAGCCCACTCCGCAGACCGTGGACGCTCTCATGAAGCTCGACCTCGCCGCTGGCGTTGATGTCGAGATCAAACTCTAAGGTCCAGACGATGCGCACCGGATTGATCGCAAAGAAGTTGGGCATGTCCCGACTGTTCAAGGAAGATGGCACGCATGTGCCTGTTACCGTCCTGCATGTTGATGATGTGCAGGTGGTTGATGTCCGTAACCAGGAGCGGGATGGCTACGTAGCTGTTCAGCTAGGTATGGGTAAAGCCAAGGTGAAAAACGTAACCAAGCCGAATCGTGGGCATTTTGCTCGCACGAAGGTGGAGCCCAAGCAGGCGCTTCGCGAATTTCGTGTAGCTGATGATGCCGCTCTTGAGGTTGGTGCTACCCTTTCAGCTTCTCACTTTGTTGTTGGCCAAAAGGTTGACGTTACAGGTGTAAGCAAAGGTAAGGGATTTGCTGGCGCAATGAAGCGCTGGAATTTTGCTGGTCTTGAAGCCACGCATGGTGTGTCTATTTCGCACCGTTCGCATGGTTCGACTGGTAATCGCCAGGATCCCGGCAAGACCTTTAAGAACAAGAAGATGGCTGGTCATCTCGGTGATGAACGCGTGACCACCTTGAATCTGGAAATCGCAGCGGTCGATCCGGAAAAGAATCTGATCATGGTTCGTGGCTCCGTGCCAGGAGCGAAGAACGGTGTTGTTCTGATCCGTGACGCCATTAAAAAAGCCCGCCATGATGACGCGCCTTATCCGGCCGGCCTCGTGAAGGCGGAGGGCTGAGGTCATGGAAATCGAAATCAAGACGCTAGATAACAGCAGCGCCGGTTCTGCAACGCTTCCGGACGAAATTTTCGCCGTTGCGCCGCGTGCAGATATCATGGCTCGTGTTGTGCACTGGCAGCTGGCTAAGCGCCGCGCAGGCACGCATAAGGTGAAGGGCATGGGCGAAGTGTCCGGCACCACCAAAAAGCCATACCGTCAGAAAGGCACAGGTAGCGCCCGTCAGGGTTCGTTGCGTGCGCCACAGTATCGTACCGGTGGGGCAGTGCATGGCCCGGTTGTGCGTGACCACGGTTACGACCTGCCGAAAAAAGTGCGCCGCCTTGGTCTGATTTCTGCGCTTTCTCAGAAGGCAAAAGACGGTAAGCTTATTGTACTGCAGTCTGCTTCTGGCGTTGATAAGACCAGCGAACTGGCAAAGAAACTGAAGTCTCTGGGTTGGACATCTGCTCTGATCGTGGATGCTGCTGTAGATGAGAGCTTCGGTCGTGCCGCCCGTAACCTGCCCAAGATCGACATTCTGCCGACCATTGGTGCGAATGTTTACGACATTCTGAACCACGAGGTGCTTGCGATTACGCAGGCCGGCCTTGAAGGACTGAAGGAGCGCCTGGCATGACGAATATTCTTGCCATTCGCAAGAAAGCCGAGCGTCTTTCCCGTGAAGCAATGTACGACATCGTGCGTACTCCTGTAATTACGGAAAAAGCTACGGCGCTTTCTGAAAAGAACCAGGTTGTTTTCAAAGTGGCAATGTCCGCTACGAAGCCTGAAATCAAGGTTGCGGTGGAAACGCTGTTCGGGGTCAAGGTTGTTGGTGTCAACACCTTGGTTCAGAAGGGAAAAACCAAACGCTTTAAAGGGCGTGTTGGGCAGCGTTCTGACGTGAAGAAGGCGTTCGTTCAGCTTGCGGAAGGTCAGTCCATTGATCTTACCGCCAAGCTGGCGTGACCGAAGGTAGAAATTCATGGCTCTGAAGCACTTTAATCCTGTCACGCCAAGCTTGCGTGGTACGGTGCTGGTTGATCGTGCTGACCTTTGGAAAGGTAAGCCGGTCAAACAGTTGACCGAAGGTAAAAATAAGACAGGCGGTCGTAATAATAATGGCCGTATCACTTCCCGTTTCCGTGGGGGTGGTCATAAGCAGTCTTACCGTTACGTAGACTTCAAACGTCGTAAGTTTGATGTTCTGGGTACGGTGGAACGTCTGGAATATGATCCGAACCGCACCGCATTTATTGCGCTGGTGAAGTACGAAGATGGCGAGCTTGCATATATCCTGGCTCCGCAGCGTCTGAAAGTTGGTGACAATGTCATCGCTGGTGCACGCGTGGATATTAAGCCTGGTAATGCTATGCCGCTGGCTTCCATCCCGGTGGGAACAATTATCCATAACATCGAACTGAAGCAGGGTGCAGGCGGTAAGCTCGCACGTTCTGCTGGCACATATGCCCAGCTCGTTGGTAAGGATTCCGGTTACGCCCAGATCAAGCTGCAGTCTGGTGAGCTGCGTGTTGTTCGTGGTGAGTGCATGGCGACCGTTGGTGCCGTGTCCAATCCGGATAACATGAACCAGCATATGGGTAAGGCTGGGCGTTCCCGTTGGTTGGGGCGTCGTCCTCATAACCGTGGTGTGGTGATGAACCCTGTTGATCATCCGCATGGTGGTGGTGAAGGTCGTACCTCTGGTGGCCGTCATCCGGTTACGCCATGGGGCAAGCCAACCAAAGGGTACAAAACTCGGGTCAACAAGCGGACGGACAGTCTGATTATCCGTCGTCGAAAGACCGGCAAGTAAGGGGCAATAGAAGATGGCACGTTCCGTCTGGAAAGGCCCGTTCGTCGACGGGTATCTGCTGAATAAAGCTGAGGTATCCCGCGCGTCGGGTCGTAACGAAGTGATCAAGATCTGGTCTCGTCGTTCTACAATTCTTCCGCAGTTCGTCGGTCTGACGTTCGGTGTTTATAACGGTCAGAAGTTTCTGCCCGTACAGGTTACGGAAAACATGGTCGGACATAAGTTCGGCGAATTTTCTCCGACCCGTACATTCCATGGGCATGGTGCTGACAAGAAGTCTAAGCGGGGCTAAGCAGAGATGAGCAAGCCGAAGCATCCGCGCACACTCGCGGAAACAGAAGCGCAGGCAGTTACGCGCAACATCCGGGTTAGCCCCCGCAAGCTGAACCTTGTGGCCGGCCTGATCCGCAACAAGCCTGCTTCCCAGGCAGTTGCAACGTTGACGTTCTCTAAGCGCCGTATCGCTCAGGAAGTGAAAAAGACGCTAGAAAGCGCAATCGCTAATGCTGAAAACAATCACCAGCTGGACGTTGACCAGTTGGTGGTGAAAACAGCTGAAGTTGGAAAATCCATTGTCATGCGGCGTTTTCATGCCCGTGGTCGTGGGCGTTCTGCTCGTGTTGAAAAGTTTTTCAGTCACCTGAAGATTGTTGTAGCTGAACGGGCTGCTGAGCCTGAAGCAGCTTCTTCCGAACAGAAGGCGGCCTGAGGTATGGGACATAAAGTCAATCCAATCGGGCTGCGGCTCGGTATCAACCGCACGTGGGATAGCCGGTGGTATGCCGATTCCGACTATTCAAAATTGCTTCATGAAGATCTGAAGCTGCGTGCATTCCTGCGTCGCAAGCTGGTTGGCGCTGGTGTGTCTCGTGTCGTTATCGAACGTCCGGCCAAAAAGCCCCGCGTAACCATTTACGCCGCCCGTCCGGGTGTTGTGATTGGTAAGAAGGGTCAGGACATTGATGCGCTCCGTAAGGAGCTGACACGTATGGCTGGCACGGAAGTTGCGCTGAACATTGTTGAAATTCGCAAGCCAGAAATCGACGCTACACTGGTTGCAGAAAACATTGCTCAGCAGCTGGAACGCCGTGTGGCTTTCCGTCGTGCCATGAAGCGTGCAGTGCAGTCTGCTATGCGTCTGGGCGCACAGGGTATTCGTATCAACTGCTCTGGTCGTCTTGGCGGTGCGGAAATCGCACGTATCGAATGGTATCGTGAAGGTCGTGTGCCTCTGCACACCCTGCGTGCTGATATCGATTATGGCACAGCAACAGCAAAGACCACCTATGGCACTTGCGGTGTAAAAGTCTGGATCTTTAAGGGCGAAATTCTTGCTCATGATCCGATGGCTCAGGATCGCCGGGCGGCCGAACAGGCTCCTCAGCGCTGAGGAGAGGGATAAAACAACATGCTTTCCCCGAAGCGGACAAAATTCCGTAAAGCCCACAAAGGCCGTATCCACGGTCTTGCAAAAAGTGGCACCACGTTGAACTTCGGTACGTTTGGACTGAAGGCTCTTCAGCCGGAACGTATTACGGCACGCCAGATTGAAGCCTCCCGTCGGGCTATCACACGTGCCATGAAACGTGCAGGTCGCGTCTGGATTCGTATTTTTCCTGACCTTCCGGTCTCGACAAAACCTGCAGAAGTGCGTATGGGCTCCGGTAAGGGTTCCCCAGAATACTGGGTGGCCCGTGTGAAGCCAGGTCGCATTTTGTTTGAGATCGAAGGTGTGCCCCCTGAACTGGCGCGTGAAGCGCTGGCTCTAGGTGCAGCAAAACTGCCGATCAAGACCAAGTTTGTGACCCGAATTGGAGATGCGTGAGATGGTAAAGGCAACTAAGCCAGCCGATTTGCGCGCCAAGACTCCAGACGAGCTTGAAGCTCGTCTGGTTGAATTGAAGCGTGAGCAGCTTAATCTGCGTTTCCAGCAGGCCACGGGTCAGACTGAAGCGCAGAGCCGTATGCGTGCGGTGCGCCGTGAGATTGCACGAATCAAGACGATTGCGGTGCAAAATGCAAAGACTGCAGCAGGTGCAAAAACATCTGCTGCCAATGCCTGAGGAGAGTTAGCCGATGCCAAGGCGCGTCCTGACCGGGCGTGTGACCAGCGATAAGATGGACAAAACCATTACGGTTCTTGTTGATCGTCGCGTCATGCATCCGCTCTATAAGAAATTCATTCGTCGCTCTAAAAAATATGCGGCGCATGATGAAGAAAATATCTGCAAGGTTGGTGACTCCGTGCGGATTGTTGAATGTCCGCCTATTTCACGCCGCAAGACGTGGACTGTGATTTCCCGCAACGGCGAAGTCGTTGGTGCGGAAGCCGGTGCATCGGCCTAACGTAAGGATATTTAGGTTATGATCCATCCCGAGACCAACCTTGACGTCGCCGATAATTCTGGCGCACGTCAGGTGCAGTGCATCAAGGTGCTGGGCGGCTCCAAGCGGAAGTCCGCCTCGGTCGGCGACGTGATCGTCGTTTCCGTCAAAGAAGCTATCCCCCGCGGGAAAGTGAAGAAGGGCGACGTTCACCAGGCTGTTATCGTGCGGACTTCCTATCCAGTCCGTCGGCCTGATGGTAGCGCGATCCGTTTCGATAAAAACGCAGCTGTGCTGATTAACAAGCAGCAGGAACCGATTGGTACGCGTATTTTTGGACCGGTTGTGCGTGAATTGCGTGCGAAGAAGTTCATGAAGATCATCTCTCTCGCGCCGGAGGTGTTGTAATGGCTGCCCGTATTAAAAAAGGCGATACGGTTGTCGTCATCAGCGGTTCCTCCAAGGGGACGCAGGGAGAAGTTCTGGAGGTTCGTCCTTCCGGAAACCGTGCTGTTGTGCGTGGTGTGGCGCTAATTAAGCGTCATCAGCGTGCGCGCCGCATGGGTGAAGAAAGCGGGATTATTACCCGTGAAGCACCCATTCACCTTTCTAACCTGAAGCTGATTGATCCAGCCTCTAAAAAGCCGACACGAGTTGGTTTCCGAGTGCTGGAAAACGGCAAAAAAGTTCGCATCGCTAAGGCGACCGGCGAAGCTATTGAAGGTTGAGGGGCTACGAATGAGTGCGAAACAGGAAGGTCGTTCCCTGCCGCGCTTTCAGCAGCGGTATGAAAGCGAACTGCGTGCCAACCTGCGTAAGCAGTTTGGTTACAAAAATGAAATGCAGGTGCCTCACCTCGAAAAAATCGTCCTGAATATGGGCGTGGGTGAGGCTGCTGGCGATCAGAAGAAGCTAGATGCTGCTATTGCAGAAATGGCGCTTATTGCTGGTCAGAAGCCTGTTAAAACAGTGGCGAAGAAAGCTATCGCTGGCTTCAAGATTCGTGAAGGTCTGCCGATTGGCTGTAAGGTCACTTTGCGCCGTGCACGGATGTATGAATTCCTTGATCGTCTGGTAACTATTGCTATGCCACGCATCCGCGATTTCCGCGGTCTGCCGGCTACCAAAGGTTTTGACGGTCGTGGTAACTTTGCTCTGGGCTTGAAAGAACAGATCATCTTCCCCGAAATCGAATACGATAAGGTAGATGAAATCCGCGGTATGGACGTGGTGTTCGTAACCAGTGCAAAGACAGATGCAGAAGCCAAGGCCCTGCTGAAGGCGTTTGATCTTCCCTTCGTGGGGTGATACAGACCCCGCTGGGTGTTTTAATGTGTGATCTTGGAAAACCGTCGAAGGTTTTCGAAGGGTTCCGGAGGTAATTTGTATGGCTAAGACTTCTGCCATTCTGCGTAACGCAAAGCGCGCGCGCATGGCGGCACGGGATAAAGAGAAGCGGGTAGCTCTCAAAAATATCGTTATGGATCGTTCTCTTCCCGTGGAGGATCGGTTTGATGCGTCTTTGAAGTTGGCTGAACTGCCGCGCAATGGTTCTCGCGTGCGGGTTCGTCTGCGTTGCAAACTGACAGGTCGTTCTCGCGGTAACTACCGCAAGTTTGAGCTGTGCCGTATTGCTTTCCGTGATCTGGCATCTGAAGGTCAGATTCCGGGCGTGGTTAAAGCAAGCTGGTAAGGGCGCGAGATGTCACTTTCTGATCCTTTGGGTGATATGCTCACCCGTATTCGTAATGCTCAGCGCGCGCGTCACAATGCTTGTGTTGCTCCGGCCTCTAAGCTGCGCGTGAGTGTTTTAGAAGCTCTGCAGCGTGAAGGCTACATTCGTGGCTATAAGCGTGAAGACGTCCGTAAGGGTATTGCTCAGTTGCATATTGAGCTGAAATACACCGACGGTGAGCCGGTTATTCGCGAAATTCAGCGTGTTTCACGCCCTGGTCGTCGCGTATATTCCAAAATTAAGGAACTTCCTCGCGTTTGTGCAGGTTTGGGTGTTTCTATCCTTTCCACACCGCGTGGTGTTCTTTCCGATGTTGAGGCTCGTGCTGCCAATGTTGGCGGTGAAGTCCTCTGCCGTGTTTTCTAAGGAGGGGTAAATGTCACGCGTAGGCAAGTATCCTGTTGAAGTGCCGGCAGGGGTAACCATCGCTATTGCAGATGGTGTTCTGAAGGCCAAAGGAAAATTGGGGGAGCTGGCTCTGCCGCTTTCTTCACATGTTTCCGTTGATGTGCAGGATGGTAAGGTTGTTGTGCAGCCAGTGGGTACTGCTGCTGAGGCTCGTATGATGTGGGGCACAACACGTGCTCTGATCGCAACGGCTGTTAAAGGGGTTTCGGAAGGTTTTTCCAAAGCTCTGGAAATTAACGGCACAGGTTACCGTGCAGCTGTGCAGGGTTCTAATCTGGTGATGAACCTTGGGTTCTCCCATGATGTTGTGTATCCGATTCCTGCAGGTATCAAGATTTCTACGCCGCGTCCGACGGCTATTGTGGTGGAGGGGATCGATAAGCAGCGGGTAGGCCAGGTGGCTCTTGATATCCGCAGCTTCCGTAAGCCTGAACCTTACAAGGGCAAAGGTGTTCGGTACGAAACGGAAACCATTCGTCGTAAGGAAGGCAAGAAGAAATAATGAGCACTCAGCAGGAATTGCGGAACCGCCGTCGGGCGCGTCTCCGTTTTCAGCTGCGCCGCAAGGCAGGTGGGCGTCCGCGTCTGTCTGTTTTTCGGTCTGGCAAGAACATTTATGCTCAGGTGATCGACGATGCGCAGGGCCGTACTTTGGCCTCAGCGTCCTCCTTGGATAAGGAGCTGCAGACGGATCTGAAAAAAGGTTCCACGCAGGAAAGCGCTGGCGCTGTCGGTAAGCTGGTTGCACAGCGCGCCGTTGCTGCAGGTGTATCTCAGGTCGTGTTCGACAGGGGGTCTTATCTTTATCACGGGCGCGTCAAGGCCCTGGCAGAGGCGGCCCGTGAGGGCGGTCTCTCCTTCTGAGGAAAGGATCACGGAATGGCTCGTGAACCAAGAGAAGGCGGTCGAGGCGGCCGTGAGCGTGAACGCGAAGGGGATGAACTGGTCGATAAGCTGGTAACCATCAATCGCGTTGCGAAAGTGGTTAAGGGTGGTCGTCGGTTTGCTTTCGCTGCTCTGGTTGTTGTTGGTGACCAGAAGGGGCGTGTTGGCTACGGTGCAGGTAAGGCGCGTGAAGTTCCTGAAGCAATTCGTAAGGCTACGGAACGCGCCAAACGTGGCATGATCCGTGTCCCGATGAAGGAAGGCCGTACACTGCATCATGATGTTGCTGGTCACTTTGGTGCCGGTAAGGTTGTGCTGCGGTCTGCCGAAGCAGGGACGGGGATTATCGCTGGTGGTCCTATGCGTGCTGTATTCGAAAGCCTTGGTATTAACGATGTGGTTGCGAAGTCTCTGGGTACCCGGAACCCGCACAACATGGTTAAGGCAACTTTTGATGCGCTGGCACGTTGTGCAAGCCCACGTTCTGTAGCTAGCCGTCGCGGTAAGAAGGTTGCTGAAATCTTCGGTAAGCGTGAACAGGCTGTTGCTGCGGAGGCCGCTGATGTCTGATAAAAAAACCTTTAAGGTTGTGCAGATTGCGTCCGGTAACGGACGTAAGCCTGGACAGCAGGCAACTTTGATCGGTCTGGGTCTGAACAAGATTGGCCGTGAACGCGTTCTGGAAGATACTCCGTCTGTCCGGGGTATGGTGCGCAAAGTGGCCCACCTGGTGAAGGTGGAGGATTGAAATGAAGCTCAACGAACTTCGTGATAACGAAGGTTCCCGTTACCGGAAAAAGCGTCTTGGGCGCGGTATTGGTTCTGGTAAGGGTAAGACGTCTGGTAGGGGTGTAAAAGGCCAGAAAGCACGTGAAGGGGTTTCCCTGAACGGGTTTGAAGGTGGGCAGCTTCCTATCTATCGTCGTCTGCCTAAGCGTGGCTTCAAAAACATCTTCCGCAAGGTTTATGCTCCTGTAAACCTTGGTGCGGTGGAAAAAGCCTTGGCTGATGGCAAACTGGCAGCAGGCACACCTGTTACTGAAGAAGCTTTGAAAAAAGCTGGTCTGGTTGGCACTGGCAAATATGCTGGCGTGCGCATTCTGGCCGAAGGTGAGCTGACAAAAGCTGTTACGTTTGAAGTCTCTGGTGCATCAGCTTCTGCTGTTGCTGCAGTAGAAAAAGCCGGAGGTAGCGTTAAGCTGCTGCAGCCTAAAGCTGCTGAAGCCAGCGCTTCCTGATGTTGCAAAAAGGAGAGCAGTGTTCGCACTGTTCTCCTTTCTTGTTCCTTCTCAGAATGTTGTCTGAATTTTTCAGGCGATTGTGCCAGCGTCTCCACAGCCGTGGTGGCGCTGTTTGTATGAAAGGACGGATGCATGGCTTCCGCGGCCGAACAACTGGCTGCCAACTTTAATGTAGGCTCTTTTGCCAAAGCGACTGAACTTAAAAAGCGAATCTGGTTTACACTGGGTGCGCTGATTGTTTACCGCTTGGGCACATACATCCCGGTTCCGGGGGTGGATGCCACAGTTATGGGGCAGCTTCTGGCGCAGCATCAGGGTGGCATTCTGGGCATGTTCAATATGTTCACGGGGGGTGCGCTTGGGCGTATGACCGTGTTCGCGCTGAACATCATGCCATATATCTCTGCGTCTATTATTGTGCAGCTTATGTCTACTGCTGTGCCTTCTCTTGAGGCTCTCAAGAAGGAAGGTGAACAGGGGCGTAAAAAGCTTAATCAGTATACACGTTACCTGACTGTCCTTATTGCGCTGTTTCAGGCGTATGGGATAGCTGTGGGGCTGGAGAACGTGCATAGCGCTGCAGGCGCTGCCGTTGTTCATCCCGGTATGTTCTTTTTGCTTTCATGCGTAACCACGCTTGTTGGCGGAACCATGTTTCTGATGTGGCTGGGTGAGCAAATTACCGCGCGTGGTGTGGGTAATGGGATCTCGCTCATTATCTTTGCTGGTATTGTGGCAAACCTGCCGCATGCATTGGCAAGCCTCTTCCAGCTTGGTTACACGGGCGCGCTTTCGCCGTTCTTTGTGCTGCTTTTCTTGGTTCTTGCAGCGCTTACCATCATGTTTATTGTGTTCATGGAACAGGCGCAGCGTCGGGTTGTTATCCAGTATCCAAAGCGCCAGATGGGGCAGCGGATGTTTGGGGGGGACACAACCCATATGCCACTGAAAGTGAATACGGCTGGCGTTATTCCACCGATTTTTGCCTCTTCAGTGCTCCTGATTCCGGTAACGATTGCTGGTTTTATGAATGGCAAATCACTGCCGGGCTGGCTTTCCTTTCTGGGGCAGGAACTTGGGCAGGGGCAGCCACTGTATATGCTGTTCTATGCTGCCATGATTGTATTTTTCTCATACTTTTATGCGGCCGTTACCTTCAATCCGACGGAAACAGCCGATAATTTGAGAAAGCAGGGTGGTTTTATCCCTGGTGTGCGCCCAGGTGCTTCTACAGCATCGTATTTTGATAAAATTCTCACCCGTCTGACCACGATCGGTGCAGCGTATATGGTGGCAGTCTGTCTGTTGCCTCAGATCCTGATCAGTCACTACAACGTACCGTTCTATTTTGGTGGAACGAGTCTGATTATTATTGTGTCTGTAACTATTGATACGGTCACACAAATTCAGTCTCATTTGGTGGCGCATCAATATCAGGGGCTTATGCGTAAATCGCGCGGCGGTAGGAAGCAGAGGATCATCAGACGATGAATATTATTTTTCTGGGCCCTCCCGGCGCGGGAAAAGGTACACAGTCCAAACTTCTTGAAGAGCGGTATGGGCTGATTCAGATTTCTACGGGCGATATGCTACGCGCAGAAGTGGCTAAGGGATCTGAAACAGGAAAGCAGGCAAAAGCTCTTATGGATGCCGGGAAACTGGTTCCTGATGAGTTGATTATTGCGATGCTGAAAAGCCGGATTGCGCAGGCAGATTGCCAGAATGGTTTCATTCTGGATGGTTTTCCGCGCACGCTGGCGCAGGCTGAAGAGCTGGACAGCATGCTTTCTTCAGATGGGAAGAAAATTGATACTGTTCTCTTCCTGGATGTGGATGAAGAAATTCTGGCAGATCGGATTTCCGGTCGCTTTACTTGTGGCAACTGCGGCAAGACGTACAACGAGGTCTCTAACCCACCCAAGGTGGATGGGGTCTGTGATTCTTGCGGTAGCCATGAGTTCAAGCGCCGGGCGGACGATAAGCGGGAAACCGTTGTTGAACGGCTGAAAGAGTACCGGAAACTGACGGCACCGATTCTGCCGTTTTATGAAAAAACCGGACGGCTGCACAAAATTAACGGCATGCTGTCGGCCCCTGAAGTGACAGGCGAAATCGAAGATGCGCTTGCCAGCGAGGGGTTGATCACGAAAAAGTGATCCGTTTTCGTTGACTTGTGGCGGTGGCCGGTATATTTCGCGGCCACCAAGTGAAATCTGCCCCAAGGGCTATGAGCGTTCGTGGTTAAGGCGGGCGAACAGGAGTATAAGGCGTGGCACGTATTGCCGGCGTGAATGTCCCGACCAACAAACGGGTTGTTATCGGGCTTCAGTATATTTACGGGATTGGCGCAACTAAGGCTGCTGAAATCTGCAAAGCTCTGGAAATTCCAGAAGCAAAGCGGGTAAACGAGCTGAGCGACGACGAAATCCTGAAGGTGCGTGAACTGATCGACAGCAAGTATCGCGTTGAAGGCGATCTGCGTCGTGAAATCGCAATGAACATCAAGCGTCTGATGGATCTGGGCTGCTACCGCGGTCTGCGCCATCGTCGCGGTCTGCCTGTGCACGGTCAGCGCACACACACCAATGCTCGCACGCGCAAGGGCAAGGCTGTGGCGATTGCAGGCAAGAAAAAAGCAACGCGCTAATCCAACTGGTTAGGATGTCTAACCCTGCTGCGGCAGGCTCTGGGCAGGGACTGAGGTAGAAAAGACATGGCGAAAGCCGCAACTCCGCGTATTCGCAAAAAAGAGCGTAAGAACATTATTTCTGGCGTGGCGCATGTGCTCTCCACGTTCAACAACACCATGATCACCATCTCTGATGCACAGGGGAATGCCATTTCTTGGTCTTCCGCTGGCGCGCAGGGTTTTAAGGGGTCTCGGAAATCTACGCCTTATGCGGCGCAGGTTGCGGCGGAAGACGCAGGTCGCAAGGCTCGCGAACATGGTATGGAAACTCTGGAAATCGAAGTTTCCGGTCCTGGGTCAGGGCGTGAAAGCGCACTGCGTGCTTTGCAGGCTGTTGGTTTCACCATCACCTCCATCCGCGATATGACGCCGGTTCCGCATAATGGTTGCCGCCCGCGTAAGCGTCGCCGCGTCTAAGTCCTGAGCAGGAAGGCAGCTTACAATTTAAGCTGTCTTCCGGTTGTTGTGTCCACTTCAGAGAAATCGCTGCGATTGCAGTGGTTTTTCGTATTGAAAGGCCGGTACCTTGGTCCTTCAGAAAAACTGGCAATCTCTGATCAAGCCTGAAAAGCTTGAGGTCGAATCCGGTGTGGAGCCAGCACGCATCGCAACCGTGGTTGCAGAACCTCTGGAACGCGGGTTCGGGATGACACTGGGGAATGCGCTGCGGCGTGTTCTGCTGTCCTCGCTTCAGGGTGCGGCTGTTACTGCTGTGCAGATTGACGGCGTGCTGCATGAGTTCTCGTCTGTTGCGGGCGTTCGGGAAGATGTCACGGACATCGTGCTAAACATCAAGCAGCTGGCACTGCGTATGCATGGCGAAGGGCCAAAGCGTATGATGCTGACGGCCACGGGCCCCGGCGAAGTGCGCGCCCGCCAGATCCAGACCGGCCATGATATCGAGATCATGAACCCCGATCTTGTTATCTGCACGCTGGATGATGGCGTTAAGCTGGGCATGGAATTTATTGTTAACATGGGTAAAGGCTATGTGCCTGCCGCGGCTAACCGCCCGGAAGATGCACCAATTGGCCTGATTCCGGTGGATGCAATTTATTCCCCCGTAAAGCGCGTGTCTTATAAAGTTGAGCCTACCCGCGTGGGGCAGGTAACAGACTATGATAAGCTGCTGCTGACGGTTGAAACCAATGGTGCTGTAACACCTGAAGATGCTGTGGCTTTGGCTGCACGTATTCTGCAGGATCAGCTTCAGCTGTTCATTAACTTTGATGAGCCGCGCCCTGTGCAGGCTGAAGAGCCTGAAGATGATCTGCCGTTCAACCGTAATCTGCTGCGTAAGGTGGATGAACTTGAACTGTCTGTTCGTAGTGCAAACTGCCTGAAGAACGACAACATCATCTACATTGGGGATCTGGTGCAGAAGAGCGAGCAGGAAATGCTCCGTACTCCGAACTTTGGCCGGAAATCCCTGAACGAAATCAAGGAAGTTCTCACTTCTATGGGGCTGTCCTTGGGTATGAATGTGCCGGCTTGGCCGCCGGAAAATATTGAAGAGCTGGCAAAGCGGCTTGATGAGCCGTTTTGATCTGACTTTTCACACGATACGTAGGAACTGAACTATGCGTCACGGGATTGCCGGCAGAAAGCTCGGCGTTACTTCTTCTCACCGCGCAGCCATGTTTCGCAATATGGCTGTTGCACTGATCAAACACGAACAGATCACTACCACGCTGCCTAAAGCTAAGGAACTGCGTCCGGTTGTTGAAAAGCTGATTACGCTGGGTAAGCGTGGCGATCTGCATGCGCGCCGTCAGGCTTTTGCCATGCTGCGTGATGATGTGATCGTGAAAAAGCTGTTTGCTGCTATTGCAGAACGCTACAAGGCTCGTAACGGCGGTTACACGCGCGTTCTGCGTGCTGGCGTGCGTTATGGCGATGCCGCACCTATGGCTGTTATCGAACTGGTTGATCGCGATGTTTCTGCCAAAGGGCAGGACAGCGGCCCACGTCCGGAAGCAGAAGAAAAGCAGGATCTGGCTGCATAAGCCACGTATCTGGTTTTTAGAAAAAAGGCTGGCTCAGAAATGGGCTGGCCTTTTTTTTATGCTCTCATAATTGCATGAGTGGTGCGATTTTATATCGTGAAATTGGCTGGAAAATTTACACCATTTCAACATGGTATATTGACAATATAGCCTTCTGGCACGTTAGTAATTGCAAAATGAATGGCGCAAACAAACACGGTGGCATTATGAGGCAAGTTTTTCTGCGGATTATGCTGGTGGTCAGCCTGCTTTTTGTAGGGCTGACACAGCAGGCACGGGCCGGAACCCCGGTGCGTATTGGGTATATTCCTGTTCTGGGTTCATCCGCCCTGTTTGTTCTGGATGGTGAAGGCTGGGCCAAGCAGGCTGGTTTGGATCTGCAACTTGTGCGCTTTGGTTCTGGCCCTCAGGCTATTCAGGCTTTGGTGTCTGGGCGTATTGATGCCTACGTGGCAGGTGTGTTGCCGTTGTTGCAGGCGCGTGCGCATGGTGTGGATGTTAAGGTTGTGGCTTCTGGTTCGGTGGAGGAACTGGAGCTGGTGGCCCGTGGCCCGTTGGCTCAGATCGTGCCAGAAGGGCAGGAAGGTGGTCTGTCTGCTCAGATCATTAAGGATGGCTTTGCCAAGTTCAAGCAGGAACAGGGGCATTTGCCGCGTGTTGCCGCACAGCCAGCCGGTTCCGTGCCGGATATCATGCTCCGTTACTGGCTGCAAAAACGCCTTAATATTGCGCAGCCTGCCTCTGTTATCAATATTGCCGGTGTGGATATTGATGCCGCACAGCAGGCTTTTCTGGCTGGTGCGGTAGATGCCGCCGTATTGCGCGAACCTTCTTTAACAGTTGCAAAAATGCGTGTGCCGGAAGCCAGAATTCTGGCCACGGGGCATGATATGCTGCCCGATCAGCCGGGCTCTGTTCTGGCTATTGTAAAGCCAACAGAAGTGCCATGGGCAAAAACGCTTACAGGCCTGTTTGTTAAAGCCAACACTTTGGTGTCTCAGCATCCGGATGAAGCAGCTCCTTTCGTGCGCACGGCACTGGGTGGCGGTATGCTGAAGGAAGAAGTGTTGCAAAAAGCCCTTGCACGTTCTGCCCAGCATTTTGTGAGTGATCCTGCACGTATTGTAGAAGGCGTGCGCCAGTTACAGGATTTTGAGGTTGAACAGGGGCTTTTGCGTAAGGCCGAGCCAGTGGATAGCCTGTTTGATCTGGAGATGTGGAAGCAGAGCCAGCAGTGAGGGATAAAGTTTCGTTTTCAACAAAATGGGCGTTAGGTCTTATCGGGCTTATCGTCTTTTTTGGAGGGTGGGAGGCAGCAGTCCGAACAGGATTGCTGCCTTCTGGTATGGTGCCTGCTCCCAGTTCACTAGGGCCAGCCTGGCTGGATGAAGTGCGCGGGGGCTTTTGGCAGCAGGCCATTTTAGACAGTCTGCACCATTATCTGTTGGGCTTGCTTATTGGTTCCGTGCTGGGTGCTGGTTTAGGCATTCTGTGTGGCATGGCGGCTGTTGTGGATGGCTTGCTGGAAGGTATTGTCCGGCTGCTGCGGCCTGTGCCGGGCTTGGCGTGGGTGCCTTTTGCCATTTTGTGGTTTGGCCTGAACACATCGGGCGCCACCTTTGTGATTGCCATTTCAGTTTTCTGGATCAACTTTTACGCGGCCCACAGTGCCGTGCGCGGAGTGGACCCAGAACTGTATGAACTGGCAGCCGCTTTTGGGCATGGCAGTTTTTTGGGGCGTTTGTTCAAGGTGGTGCTGCCTGCGGCTTCTCCCGGTCTTATGTCTGGCTTGCGCACAGGTTTGGGGCAGGGCTGGATGTCTGTTGTGGCGGCGGAACTGTTTGGCGTTCCCGGTATTGGTGCGCGGATGATGCAGGCATCCAGCTTGTTGGCAACCGATGTTGTGGTTGTTTATATGCTCACCATGGCTTTGCTTTATGCGGTAACTGATTTTCTGTTCGGGTTTGTAAGAAAACGCGTGCTGAGGTGGCAACCATGAGCGACAAACACAGCGTTGCCAGCTTGGATAATGTCGGCCTCTCGCACGATGGCGGAGCTAATTTTGTGTTGCGCAATGTGAGCCTCACATTGGAGCAGGGTGAATTTGTTGCGCTTTTAGGCCCATCTGGTGTGGGGAAATCCACGCTTCTGCGCGTGTTTATGGGGCTCATGCAGCCTACGGAAGGCACAGTGGGTGGTTCGGCCTGCATAACAGATGCAGAGGAAACAGGCACCAAACGGCGTAGGCGGGCCTTGGTCTTTCAGGATGCGCGGCTGATGCCGTGGCGCTCTGTGCTGAAAAATGTTGAGTTCGGGCTGGAAGGCTTGGGCCTAACGCGTGAAGAAAAGCACACACGCGCCATGGATGCGCTTAAACTGGTAGGGCTGGAGGAAGCAGCAGATAGATGGCCCCGCCGTATGTCTGGTGGGCAGCGGCAGCGTGTAGGGGTTGCGCGTGCTTTTACAGTCAATCCTGATCTGCTGCTGATGGATGAGCCTTTTGGCGCCCTAGACCCTATTACACGCAGCAGCTTGCAAGAGGAGCTTCAACGTATCTGGCAACAAACGCATAAAACCGTGCTGTTTGTAACGCATGATATTGAGGAAGCCTTGCGCCTTGCTACCCGTGTAGTGGTGCTTGCGGGCGGCCCACCAGCAGGTATTACGGGTGAAATTGCCATTACGATGGATGAAAGAAACCCCGAAAGCACGGTGTTTAGAACCTATGCGGCCCGTTTGCGCGCCATGATTGCGGGGGAAAAAGACCCCGGTGGTGCTCCGTACTGGCGTTCTGCTGAAATTTAGTTGAAAAGCATATAAATAAAAGTCACACGCATCCTTTCTGGGGTGTCGTGCGTTCACATGCAACAAAATGGGGAGACATCGCATGAGCGATGACAACACAAAGGATTACGCGCTGGAAGAAGGTATTGGCCGTGTTCAGGATGGTGCGGAAGGCTTGTTCAGCCAGCTCCCCAGTTATGATGAAATGAACCCGGCCAAGCGTTGTGCTGCAACGGAAGCTGTTCGGGATGTGGTGATTGACCAGCCCTTCCTGATTCTGCCGGTTGTGGGAATTTTCAGCTTTATTGTTGGTGGCCTGCTCCGGCGGCGACGTTAAAATTTTGATAGATTTTCAGTCAGAAAACTCTGCCTGAAGGTGTGAAGGAGATGATTACATGCTGAAGCTGGCACTGTTTTTTCTAGTTATTTCCCTTATTGCGGGACTGTTCGGTTTTGGTGGTATTTCCTCCGCAGCCGCGGGAATGGCAAAAATCCTGTTCTTTATCGCAATTATTCTGTTCGTTGTTTTTCTGGTGGTGGCCCTGTTGGCTGGGCGTGCCATTACAAAATAACCGCTTCTGAATAACCAGAGCATGAAAAAACCCCCGGTCTAAAAAGGTCGGGGGTTTTTGTTTGTGCAGCTAAAAAGCAGGCCGCCCTAGTTTTTATCTTTTTGGATAAAGGACGGCAGAAGCGGGTTGTCTGTTTGCATGGAATCCTTGCTAGGCAGCGAGGATGCATCCCACCCACCACCAAGAGCTTCGATAAGCGTGACGGAATCCAGAATACGGCTTTGCTGAATTTGCAGTGCCGTTTCCGCATTGGAAAGAGCTGTTACTTCCGCCGTAATAACCGTGGTGTAAATCTGGGTGCCAGCCATGTACTGGTTGAAGGAAATCTGCACAGCCTTGTTGGCGGCTTCTACAGCAACAGCCTGTTGGTCTGCCTGGTCTGCTAGTACGCGCAGGTTGGCAAGCTGATCTTCTACTTGTTGCAGGGCTGTCAGCACGGTTTGGCGGTAGGCGGCTACGTAGTAATTATAATTGGTGTTGGCTTCACGCACAGCGGCGGTACGTGCGCCCCCCTCAAAGAGGGTTTCCGTAGCGGAAGCACCTAGCGCCCAGATACGGTTTGCTACCTGCACCAGTGCTCCCACCGGGTCACCACTGTAGGAGTAGCTGGCTGTTAATTTTACGTCCGGGTAAAATGCAGCAAGTGCTGCGCCAATCTGGGCGTTATATTCCTCCATCCTGCGTTCTGCGGCAGAAACATCTGGGCGGCGCTGCAAAAGCTCTGAGGGCACGGCAACAGGAATGGCCGGAATATCCCGCGTAAGCGCACCGTGGGGAATGGAAAGATCCGCCGGAGATTTGCCCATCAGAATGGCAATGGCATGTTCATACCCTGCGCGGGCGGCATCTGTTGCGGTGGCTTGGGCGCGTGTTTGCTCAAGCTGGGTTTTGGCCTGCATCAGTGTGGTGGGGTCAGCCGTGCCTGCATCATACTGGTTTTTGGTAATCTGGTAGGAGCGTTCGTAAAAATCTACGTTCTTTTGTAGCAGATCGTGCAAGCTATCCTGATACCGCAGGTTAAAATAAGCTGTTGCCAACTGCGCCTGATAGGAGAGTTTGGCATTGGCCAGATCAGCCGCAGAAGCCTGAGCCTCTGTTACCTGAGCCTGAATCTGACGGCGGATATTGCCCCACAAATCCAGATCCCACGAGGCGGAAGCACCCATTGCATAGGTATTTTCTGTGGTGTTGGAGGCAATGGAGGATGTTGTATCTCCGTAGTTAATAATCGTGCCTGATGAGCGCGAGCCACGGCCAGAACTCTGCCGGTTGAAGGAGAGGGCTCCGCTTAATGTAGGATACAGCTCTGCCCGTATGGCGTTAATGGCGGCGCGAGCATTGCGGTATCTGGCCTCATACTGTGCGACGTTCTGGTTGTTGATTTCCACCTGAGATTCAAGCTGGTTCAGTAGCGGGTCATTATAAAGTGTCCACCATGCGCCTTTGGGAATGGCCGCCAAGCTGGGCTGTGCATAGTTCCACCCAGCCGCAGGCCGTAGCTCCTTGAACTGCGGAGAGATAATGGCCGAAGGGCGTTTATAATTGGGGCCAACCATGCAGCCCATAAGCGCCAGTGGTGCCATAAGGCTGGCAGCGCGGCGGGACAGTTTTTTGTGTTTGAGCATCATGCTGGAAAAAGAAGGCGAAACCATCAGCTATCCTGCCGGGAGGTGCGAGAAAAGAAAGAGCGCAGGCGTATTTTCTGAACACGCAGCCGCCACGTATCAAGCGTAAGATAAATAACAGGGGTGGTGTAAAGTGTAAGAGCCTGACTGACGAGCAACCCGCCCACAATGGCAATGCCCAACGGGTGGCGTAGTTCTGCCCCATAGCCATTGGTGATCATTAGCGGGGCCGCCCCCAGCGCTGCGGCAGCGGATGTCATGATAATAGGGCGGAAGCGGAGCAGGCAGGCTGTACGGATGGCCTCAAGCGAAGACATGCCATGTTCACGCTCTGCCACAAGAGCAAAATCCACCAACATGATGGCGTTTTTCTTTACAATGCCAATCAGCAGAATCACCCCGATCATGGCGATAAGCGAGAATTCTTCCCCAGCCAGTTGCAGCGCCAACAGTGCTCCCACACCAGCAGAAGGAAGGGTGGAAAGAATGGTGAGCGGGTGCAGATAGCTTTCGTACAGAATACCCAGAACAATATACACGGCAGCCAAGGCGGCGAGTATCAGCAGGGGTTCATCATTCACGGCTTTCTGGAACTGTGCGGCATTTCCCGCAAAACTGCCGTGGATGGTGGATGGCATATGCAGCGTAACCTGTGCGGCGTTGATAATCTGCGTTGCCGTACTAAGCGAAACACCCTTGGCCAGATTGAAGGAGATAGTGGAAGCCACAGCCATACCCTGATGGTTGACCGAAAGGGGTGTACGTGTCTGCACAATCTGAGAAACCAGCGTAAGCGGCACCATGCTTTCTGACGATGTGCTGACAGCAGACCCGTTGGAAGCCCCGGCGCCTCCCGCCAGTGCGTTGGCAATCTGGTTTTTGAAGGATTCCGAACTTAGGGAAGATGCTGAACTGCTTCCGGCCTCATCCAGCCCACTGGTGTTGCGCACGCGTATGGTGTTGGATTGTGTGCCACCGCCCGCTGTGCCACCGGCCACACTGACCCACACCTGCATCAGGCTATGGGGGTTGGACCACAGCACCGGGTCAGCTTCCATCACCACGCGATACTGATTGAGCCTGTTGTAGATGACAGAGGCCGCACGTTGCCCGAAGGCATCGTACAGTGTGTTGGAAAGCAACTGCGGCGTGATGCTGACACGTGCGGAGGTATCACGGTCTATATCCACGCTCATGGCGGAACCACCCTGCTGCACGTCGGATGAAAGATCGGTCAACTGTGGGTGGCGGCGTAATTCACTTTGGAGCTTGTCTGTCCATGTATAAAGCTCAGATGCGTTTTCCCCTTCCAATGTGTACTGGTAGGAGGCGTTGCTCTGCCGGGCGCCCGCACGTACGGCGCCGGGTTCCATCAGAAAGAAATCAGCCCCCACCAGTTTGCTCAGCCGTGTGCTGATACGGTTGATAAGGTCTGTGGGGGTATCCGAACGCTCGCTTTTGTCCTGCAACTGCAAGAACAGATTGGCTTGGTTGGAAGAGCCGCGGCCACCAATAAAGGAGGAGACACTTTTAACTTCTGATTCCGCCAGAATAGCCTTTTGCACATCAGCCAGTTTTTTGCTGAGTGCGCCAAAAGAGATAGACTGATCCCCCTGCAAATGTCCCATCAACAGGCCCGTATCTTCTACCGGGAAGAAGCCCTTGGGCATGAGAATAAACAGCGCGACAATCAGCGCCAGCGTAAAGGGCAGGCTCAGCAACACCAGCTTGCTATGCCGCAGCGCAACATCGAGTGAATACGCATATCCAGCCTGAAGTTTATCTAGCGCACGGGTAATACGTGCCGCTACACGGGCAGAAAAAAGTGCGTGTTCCTGCGTTTCAAGCGCGGGCGCACGTGGGGCCAACAGGTAAGCAGCCATCATGGGGGTAAGCGTGAGAGATAGCACCATGGAAATAATGATGGTGATGCTGACCGTCATGGCGAATTCATGGAACAACCGGCCCGCAAGGCCACCCATGAGCAAAATGGGCAGAAAAACCGCAATCAGCGAAATGGAAATGGAGAAAACGGTAAAAGCTACCTCGCCGCTACCTTTTATGGCGGCTTCTCGCGGGGGAAGGCCCTGTTCTATGTAGCGGGCAATATTTTCCACCACCACAATGGCATCATCCACCACAAAGCCGGTGGAAACCGTAAGCGCCATAAGGGACATATTGTCCAGCGAATAGCCAAGCAGCGCCATCACCCCAAATGTGGCCACAATAGAAGCTGGCACCACAATGGCGGGAATAAGCGTCATTCTAACAGAGTGCAGAAACAGCCGCACCATTAGCACAACCAGCACCACGGAAATAACCAGTGTAAGCTGTGTATCGGCCAGAGAGGCGCGGATGGTAAGGGAACGATCCAGCCCAATATGCAAATCCACCCCGCCGGGCAGAGCGGCCTTGAGCATGGGCAGCTTAGCGTTGATCTGATCCACCGTATGGATCACGTTGGCCCCAGCCTGCGGGAACACGATGGCAATAACCGAGGGCTGGCCATTGTAATATCCGGCGTTGCGCAGGTCTTCCACGCTATCACGCACTTGGGCAATATCCGCCAGCCGCACGGGCCGATTATTGCGCCATGCGATAATCAGATCCCGATAATCCTGCGCTTTGCTTACCTGATCATTCGTATCCAGGGTAAAGCGCATGCCGCCTTGGTCAATAATACCTTTGGGGGTATGGGCATTGGCCGAGGCCAAGGCTGCGCGCACGTCTTCAAAGCTGATGCCGTAGCGGTAAAGCGGCAGAGGGTTTATTTCTGCACGGATAGCTGGCAGCGCACTCCCGCTGATTTCTACCTGACCAACACCTTCTACAGATGAAAGATGCTGCACCAGTACATTGGTGGCGTAATCATAAAGTTGTGGGCGCGTATGGGTGTCTGATGTCAGGGTTAAAATCAGAATAGGCGCGCCGTTAGGGTTGGCTTTGCGGTACGTCGGGTTTTGCCGCAGGGAGGACGGCATATCCGCATGGGCTGCCTGAAGGGCGGCTTCCACATCTCGCGCAGCGCCGTTGATATCGCGCGAGAGCGAGAATTGCAGCATGATGCGCGTGGTGTTTTGCGAGGATTGTGACGTCATTTCCGTCACATCCGCAATCTGCCCCAAATGTCGCTCCAGCGGGGCCGCTACAGAACTGGCAATTTCTTCCGGGCTGCCGCCAGCCTGCGTGGCCTGCACCATAATCACCGGAAAATCCACATTCGGCAGGTCAGATACCGGTAGGGTGCGGTAGCCTAAAATGCCCCCCAGCAACATGGCCACCGTAAGCAGAATGGTGGCCACGGGCCGGTCAATAAACAGCCGGCTTATGCTCATGGTGTGGAATGTCCATCAGCCGGAGGTGGGGCAGAAGGCTGGCTGTGCCGGTGCCGCATGGCGTTGAACTTGTGGGCCAGCGTATCCAGCGCCAGATAAATAACCGGCGTTGTAAACAGCGTAAGCAATTGGGAAAGTGCCAGCCCGCCAATAATGCTCAGCCCCAGAGGGTAACGCAGCTCGGACCCCGTGCCATGAGAGATGACCATGGGCACAGCACCCAACATGGCGGCAAGGGTTGTCATTAAAATAGGGCGAAAACGCAGTGTGGCGGCAGTGCGGATGGATTGAAGGGAGTCCATGCCATGCACGCGTTCGGCTTCCAGTGCGAAGTCGATCATCATGATGGCGTTTTTCTTAACAATGCCAATCAGCAGCACAATGCCGATAATGCCCATAATATCCAGATCCACACCCGCAATCATCAGCGTTAACAGCGCTCCAATGGCGGCGGAGGGCAGGGTGGAGAGAATGGTAACCGGATGCACAAAGCTTTCGTAAAGAATGCCCAGCACGATGTACACGGCAATCAACGCCGCAGCTACAAGGAACAACTCATTGCTGAGTGAGCCTTCAAACGCGGCTGCCGTGCCTTGGAATGATGTCTGGAAGGTGGAAGGCAGCCCAATTTCTTTTTCCACCTTGCGGATGGCGGCCGTGGCATCCCCCAGCGCATAGCCATCGCTCAGATTAAAGGAAATGGTGGTGGCGGGGAACTGCCCAAAATGTGTGAGAAGCAGGGGCGCTGTTTCCTGCGTAACGGTGGTAACGGCATCTAGCGGCACCATGCCGGAAGTGGGTGAACGCGTAGGGCCAGAAACACTTTCCCCCGAATTGCCGCTGATACCCGGCAGATAAAGTTGGGAGAGTGAGGAAAGGTTGGTCTGGAACTTGGGGTCTGCTTCCAGAATAACGCGATACTGGTTGGACTGCGTATAGATGGTAGAAATCTGCCGCTGACCAAAGCTGTCATACAACACGTTATCAACGGTTTGCGGCGTGATAGAATAACGTGCCCCGGTGGCTCTATCCAGCGTAACCTTTGCCACCAGCCCAGATGCCTGCAAATCCGATGTGACATCAGAAAGCGCAGGTTCCTGCTTCAGGCGATCCAGCAGCTTTGGCACCCATGTCTCAAAGGCACTGTATTCTGGGTTTTCAAGCAGGAACTGGTATTGCGTAGCCGTAACTGTTGTATCCAGAGAAAGATCCTGAATAGGCTGCATATACAGCTTGATACCGGCTACCTGTGAGGTTTCATCGGCCAGCCGCCGGGCAATTTGCGCCGCTGTGCTTGTGCGGTCATCATGCGGTTTCAGGTTGATAAGAAACCGGCCCTGATTAAGCGTGGCGTTCTGCCCATCCACCCCAATAAAGGAAGAAAGCGAGACCACATCCGGGTCTTTCAGCAGCACTTTGGCAAGTTCTTGCTGATGCTCTTTCATGCTCTCAAACGAGATGGTTTGTGAGGCAACAGAAATACCCTGAATCACCCCCGTATCCTGCGCGGGAAAGAACCCTTTGGGTATAACCCACGCCAGCACACCTGTAAGCAGCAGTGTACCTACGGCCACGCACAAGGTTAGCACGCGGTGGGCCAGCACCACATCCAGTATGCGGTCATATCCGGCAATCAGCTTTTCCGTGTAGTCTTCCATCCGGGCAGACCAGCGCTGGAATGCTGTTGTGGCAGAACTGGCATCATGCACACGTTCAGAAAGAATACGCGCACACATCATCGGCACCAGTGTAAGCGAAACCACAGCAGACAGAATGATGGTAACGGCCAGTGTAAGCGCAAATTCATGGAACAGGCGGCCCACAACATCGCCCATAAACAGCAGTGGAATGAGCACCGCAATCAGCGAGATGGTGAGCGAGATAATGGTAAAGCCAATTTCCCCGGCCCCTTTCAGGGCGGCTGTCATACGGTCTTCTCCCGCTTCCACGTAGCGGGAGATGTTCTCGATCATAACAATGGCATCATCCACCACAAAGCCGGTGGCGATGGTAAGCGCCATAAGCGAAAGATTATCCAGCGAGAAATCCAGCAGATACATCACTGCCAGCGTGCCGATAATGGAAAGCGGCACAGACAGGCTGGGAATAATGGTGGCAGGGATATTGCGCAGGAATACAAAAATAACCGCTACAACCAGCGCGAGGGATAAAAACAGTTCGCCCTGCACATCGGAAACAGAGGCGCGAATGGTGGTGGTGCGGTCTGTTAGCGGGGTAATATCAATACCCGGAGGCAGCGTTTCCCGCAGGGCAGGCAGGGTGGCTTTTACGTTGTCCACCACGGAAATTACGTTGGCGCCGGGCTGGCGCTGCACGTTCATGATCAGCGCGGGCGTAAGGTTGGACCACGCCGCAAGCTGCGTGTTTTCCGCACCGACAACCACCGTTGCGACATCACGCAGGCGGATAGGGCCGTTGTTCTGATAGGCGATAACCTGATTAAGCAGCACATCCGCACTGGTAATCTGCCCATCCACCTGCAACGTGGCGGCCTTTTGCGGGCCATCAAACGTACCGGTGGGGGAGTTTACGTTCACGTTGCCAATGGTGGTGCGCAACGTGTCCAGATCCATACCGTAGGATGTAAGCTTGGGAATGTTAACCCGCACCCGAATGGCTTTGCGGTTGCCACCAGAAAGCGTTACCAGCCCCACGCCGGAAATCTGGCTGATTTTTTGCGCCAGGCGCGTATCCACGTAGTCTTCCACTTCTGGCAGCGGAATGGTGGAAGATGTAATGCCCAGTGTTAGCACAGGTGTATCCGCCGGGTTTACCTTGGCGTAAACCGGAGGGGCTGGCAGATCTGTTGGCAGCAGGGAGTTGGCCTGGTTAATGGCTGCCTGAACTTCCTGCTCCGCCACATCTATGGAAGTATCCAGCGCAAAACGCAGGGTAATAACCGATGCCCCACCAGATGAGCGTGATGTCATCTGGTCCAGCCCCGGCATCTGGCCAAACTGGGTTTCCAGCGGGGCAGTTACAGAGGTGGACATGACATCTGGCCCAGCGCCGGGGTAGAATGTTTCAACCGTAATGGTTGGATAATCTACCTGCGGCAGGGCGGAAACGGGCAGAAAATGGTAGCCCAGCAGGCCAGCCATAAAAATGGCCAGCATAAGCAGAGTAGTGGCAACCGGCCTGCGAATAAAAAGGGCTGAGGGGTTCACTTTGCCGCGGAATCCGATGCTGGAGTGGTTTGTGCAGGAATGGTGACTTTAATGCCGGCACGCAGATGGTCTGTGCCATCTGTTACCACTCTGTCACCATCCTTCAGGCCAGAGGGAACAACAATGTTGGTGCCATCTGATGTGCCAGTGGTAACGGGCCGTACTTCAACGGTGTTATCGGCCTTTACAACGTAAACAAATAGGCCATTGGGGCCAGTTTGTACTGCTGTTGTGGGCAGTAGCAGCACATTGTTAAGTGTTTTAACCAACAGGCGGGCATTTACAAACTGGTTGGGGAATAGATGCTCATCCGTGTTGGGGAAGATGGCACGCAGGCGTACAGTGCCGGTGGAGGTATCTATTTCACTATCCAACGTGCTAACGGTGCCATCCGCAATTTTTTGCGTATTGGAACTGTTCCATGCCTCTACGGAAAGGGATTTTTGGGTGCGTAGCTCTTCCGCCACTTCAGGAAGCTGATCCTGCGGGAGTGTGAAGATAACAGAGATAGGCTGCATCTGCGTTAGAATAGCCAACCCGCCAGATTGACCCGCCGTAACGTAATTACCCTTATCCACAGCACGTATGCCAATACGGCCATCTACAGGTGCAATAATATGGCAGTAAGTGATCTGGAGCTTCTGGTTATCCACCAAAGCCTGATCGGATTTTACCGTGCCTTCCAGTTGCTGCACGATAAACTGCTGATCCTTGGCCGTTTTAGCATCAATACTGTCCTGTCGGATCAGGCGCTGGTAACGCGCGCTATCTACGCGTGCCTGTGCAAGCTGGGCTTTATCTGCGGCAAGCTGGCCTTCATATTGGGCTAGCAACACCTCATAAGGGCGGGTGTCTATCAGCGCCAGCAGATCACCTTTGTGTACGTGCTGCCCTTCCGTAAACAGCACGTTCATCAGGTAGCCTTCCACGCGGGTTTGCACGGTTACGTTGGTAATGGGGATAACCGTTCCCAGCTCGGTAAACACCACGGGCATGGAGCCACTATGTACCGTTTGTACGGCAACGGGCTGCGCCTGAGATGTATCAGCCGTGTGGTGTTTGCCCTTTTTATGCGTTCCGCTGCTGGTGTCTCCATGCGGGCGCAGGAAGGCAAAGGCCAGCACGCATGCACCTGCCAGAGCTATGCCTGCAAGTAACATCCGTTTTTTACGGGGAGGGCGCGGAGATGGTGAAGACGGAGAAACGGGAGAGGCTGGCTGATGTTCATCCATGTGGCGCGCTGCGTATTACCTAAAAATAAGGAATATTGGTTCAGACAGGAAAATAAAGGCCAGAATAAGGTTTTATAATCCATCTGAGAGAAGTGATGGGAGCCGGAAAGCAGGAAGTTCTGCTTTCACCGTAAAACGTACCACATGGATATGGGAAGGGGTTGTTACGTTTTTTAACGTTTGTTTCCGCTCATGGAGGCCCCGGCAGAAGGTGCAAGGCTTGCCGCAAATGGCACAGCCAGAAGAGATACAGCCCCAGTTGCCAGAAAACCTGCGGAAAAATCGCCCAAAGTGGGTGTTGTGTGGCCATATATTTGCCCCAGCACGGTAAGCGTGCCCGCAGCAATACATATGCCAGCAGAAAGCATGATCTGCTGCATGGTGGAATACAGGCTGGTTGCAGCGCTCATGTTACTTGCTGGCACATCAGCATAGGCAATGGTGTTGTAAGCGGAAAACTGGATAGCTTGCGCAGCCCCGGCACATGCCAAAATAAGCGAAAAAAGCCACAAGGCATGCGGCAGCCGAAAGCTCGCTACCAGTGTAAAAACGACAGCAGCGGAAATGCCATTGAACATCAGCACCTTCCGAAAGCCCCAGCGCCGCAAAATGGCGGGTACAAAGGGCCGCGTTATTAACGCCCCAATGGGGGCTGTAAATGTGACCAGCCCGCTTTGGGCAGCGTTGAGCCCCATGCCGATTTGCAGAAAGGATGGCATGAGAAAGGGCAGCGAGCCCACTGCCACGCGTGAGGCCGCGCCCGCTAAAACAGAAATCCGAAATGTGGGAATGCGCATAAGCCGGAAATCTAGCAATGGCGCGGGAATGCGGAAGGCATGGATGCAGTAAAGGGCCATCAGAAGGCTGCCTGCGCCTAGCATAACCACGCGCAAAGTTATTGAACCTTCTGCGTGGCTGAACAGTTCTGCAAAAATAGAAAGCAGCGCCAGCCCACCCCCGGCCAGCACCATGCCCTTTAAATCAAACGGCGCAGGTGAGGGCTCGCGAATTTGTGGAATAAAGCGCCACGTAAGCCCTAGCCCGACCAGCCCGATAGGAATGTTGAGGTAAAAATTCCACCGCCATGAAAACCATGTGGTGATAAATCCACCAACCACCGGGCCAAGCAAAGGGCCAAGTGTTGCGGGCAACATCATCCACGTCATGGTGCGCACAAGCTGATCACGCGGTGTGCTGCGGATAATCACAAGCCGCCCTATGGGCACCATAAGGGCGCCGCCAATACCTTGCAGCGTACGCATACAGGCCAGAAAGGGAAGGGAGTTTGCTTGAGCGCAAAACAGAGAGCTGGTGACAAAAATGCAAATGGCCACCATCAGCACAGAACGGCTGCCCAGCCTGTCTGCCAACGCACCAGAAGCCGGTATGAAAATAGCTAACCCAATAATATAGGATGTGAGTGCAACAGAGGTTGCAACTGTATCAACGTGTAAACTGTTAGCAATAGAAGGCAGAGCTGTTGCCAGAATGGTGCCATCAAGCTGTTCCATAAACATCATGGAGGCAACGATCAGGGCGGTGAACTGCGCTTTGGTCGGGCGTGGCATGCCTAGTCAGAAACGTGTTTTTGCGGTCTGATGCAACCTATGATCCTGCAAGCACTGTTTTGTTACGGCAAGCAGGCGGGTAGGATTGCACTCAAAGTTTAAGGAAAAAGTCATGGCTGAAGATAAAATCAAGAATGTTGAAAGCAAGGTTGAAGGCGCAGCAACAGATGCCAAAGGCCATGTTAAAGATGCCATCGGCGGTTTGACAGGTAATATTGGCATGCAGGCCGAAGGTAAGTTCGATCAGTTTGCTGGCCACATGCAGCAGGATTTTGCAGATCTGTACGAAGAAGGTGAAGGCGTGCTGGAAAAGGCAGCAACCTTTGTGCGGGATAAGCCCCTGCTTTCATTGGGTATTGTATCCGCTATTGGCCTTGTTCTGGGCTGGCTGATCTTCCCCCGTCGCAAGCGTTCTTGAAAAATTAGTTTACCGGGACTCTTGCGCTCCTAGGTAAAAAAATGCTTCTCCTTCCCTGCGGAGTCGCAGTTGATGCGACTCGGTTAATTTAGCCGAGTCGCATCAAATGGATGGAAAGAGAAGCAATGCCGGACTTTACGCGGGAACAGCAGCTGGGTGGCCGAGTGGCCGGGGTGGATGAAGTGGGCCGTGGCCCGCTGGCAGGCCCCGTGGTTGCTGCCGCCGTGGTGTTTGGGGCTGGTGTACCTGCTGATCTTGCCGCCGTTATTGATGATTCCAAAAAATTAAAACCAGCTGTGCGCGAAGCCATAGCGGAACGCCTGCCGCAAGTGCCGGGTATTGAAATCGGCATTGGGGCAGCTTCCACTGCGGAAATCGATAAGCTGAACATTCACCATGCAGCCCATCTGGCCATGCAAAGGGCGGTAGGCCGCCTGCCGCGCCTGCCAGACCACGTGCTGGTGGATGGCAACAAGCTGCCGGATTTTGGCTGCGCTGCACAGGCTATTGTGGGCGGAGACAGGGTAAGCCTGTCTATTGCTGCGGCATCTATTGTGGCCAAAGTGGTGCGAGACCGCGCTATGGCTCGGCTGGATGCGCGCTGGCCTGATTACGGCTGGGAGAAAAACGCGGGCTACGGCACGGCTGTTCATCGCAAGGCGCTGATCAGCGTGGGTATTACACCGCACCATAGAAAAACGTTCGGCACAGTGCGCCGGCAGCTAGAAGAACATTATTCGGCGGAGAAGCAGGTATGAGCGGCGCAAAATCAGCATCCATGGAACTCCCTATTGATCAGATCCTCCGTGGTGAATGCGTGGAAACCATGCGTTCCCTGCCTTCTGGTTCTGTGGATTGTGTGTTTGCAGATCCGCCATACAACCTCCAGTTGCGTGGGGAGCTGCGCCGCCCAGATGATACGCTGGTGGATGGCGTGGATGATGACTGGGACAAATTCTCTGATCTGGAAGAATATGACCGCTTCACCCGTGCATGGTTAGCAGAGGCTCGCCGTGTGCTGCATAAGGATGGCACAATTTGGGTGATTGGCTCCTATCATAACATCTACCGCATTGGTGCCATTTTGCAGGATCTGGGCTTCTGGATTCTCAATGACATTGTGTGGCGTAAATCCAACCCCATGCCCAATTTTCGTGGTCGGCGTTTTACCAATGCACATGAAACCCTTATCTGGGCCGCACGTGGGCAGGATAGCCGGTACCGCTTTAACTACCAGGCCATGAAGGCGCTGAATGATGATGTGCAGATGCGCTCAGACTGGTATCTGCCCCTGTGCACAGGCAATGAGCGCCTGCGGAATGAACACGGGTTGAAGCTACATCCGACCCAAAAACCAGAAAGCCTGCTGCACCGCGTGCTGCTGGCTTCCACCACGGTAAATGATGTTATTCTAGACCCATTCTCCGGCACAGGCACCACGGCTGCTATGGCGCGCCGTTTGCGGCGGCATTTCATCGGTATTGAACGCCACCCGGATTATGTAGAAGCTGCCATGGCGCGTGTGGCCGCTGAAACGCCGCTAGAAGCCGATGCCGTGCAGACCACACAGGATAAGCGTGAAGCCCCGCGTATTCCTTTCGGCTCATTGGTGGAGCAAGGGGTTATTGCTGCTGGTACGGTAGTGTGTGACAAAAAACGCCGTGTACATGCGACTGTTTCGCCTGATGGCACGTTGGTAAATGGCACCAAGCGTGGTTCTATCCACAAGTTGGGTGCGCAGCTTACAAATGCTCCTTCCTGCAATGGCTGGACATTCTGGTATTTTGAACGGGCAGGGGAATTGTTGCAGCTTGATGTGCTGCGGCAGGAAACGCTCCAGAAAACAGCGCAGGCATAACTGCGCTATTTTCTATAGTGTAAGAAAATACTTTAAAAACAGAATATAAAAAGGCAGCGTTTTAGCTGCCGCCAAAGCCCAAAAAGCCCACAGAAGGTTGTGCGGTGCCGCCTGTGCTATCGTACCGCCGTTCTTGTATTTGCTTCTGTTCGTCCTGCTCATAACGGGCATTATTGATACCGCCAGAAACAACAGGTTCCGAACCACCATCCATGCTGCCACCGTAAGAACGCAGGTTATCTGCCGGAGTGCGGAGGGACAGCAGAAGGAAGGTAATGGGGTTACGGTTAAGGTCGATAGACATATCCAGAGGTGTCTGACCCAGAATATTATGCCCGTTCAGATCCGCCCCACGGTTGATGGCATCTTTTGCAGCAGAAATGCTGCCACGGTTAATGGCATCAAACAGGGCGGCTGTGGGTTCCACATCCTTATTGGATTTATCCCCGTCATCTTCATCCAAGCCTGATGCACCGGGAATATTGGTGGGCGGGGCAGCCTGTTTGGCAGCCTGCGCGGCTTCCGCCTTTTTGGCGTCTTCAGCAGCAGCAGCTTCATCGCCCCCTTGTGCCTGCGCCCAGACAGGAGTGGTGGCAAAGCAGGCAAAACTGCCCATAAGCACGGCAGAAGAAGCAAGGCGGCAGAAACGGGTCATTGTCTGTCCATCATTACACGTATGCGTCATGCTATCACACCGCATAATGGTGTGAAAGTGGAGAGACCGCACACCCTACTCTTTCCCTGCTGTTATCAATTCCGGCCTTCACGCCACCATCCTGCAAAAAGGAAGGCGAGGGATACCAGCAGCATGCTCCATGTTGGCAATAAGGGTTCTGCGCTTTTGCCCGTTACAATATGCGCGCCACGTTGCGGGAAGGCCAGCCAATTTGCGCCGTGCAGGGTGGAGGATTCTGCCATCCGAATGGTGGGTATGGCCAAATGCCCGGGCGTACCCAGCCAGAACACACCACCGCCAGACTGCTGCACAATAGGTGCCAGCTTGGTGGCTGTGGCCCGTAAATCCGTCATTTCACGGATATCGCTTTGCACTGGGGCTGCATAGGCGGTGTGGGTGCCATCTGTTACCTGCCAGATTCCTGCTTCATTGGCGGGCATGGTTGCTGTCTGGCTGCCATCCTGTGGGGCAGCATGCAGGTGCAGGGATGTTTGCGTGCCCGAAGGCGCCGTGATGGTGACACCGGGCAGAGTGGCTTCGGTGCTGATACTGTGGCGCGTTACGGTTAACACGTTGTCTGTAATGCTGGCAGCCAGTTGTTCTTCTTCCAGCTCTGGCTCTTTCATCAGCCAATGGGAAATCCGGCGCAGCAATTCCGCCTGCGGTCCGCCACCACCTTCACCGCGAGACCAAAGCCAGATCTGGTCAGAAAGCAGGAGGGCCACACGGCCCTGATCCACCCGGTCTAGAACCAGCAGAGGGGCGGCATCTGGTCCGCTCATCAGCACTTCACCATGTGTGCTGTCTGGTTTGAGGGCGCGGTACCAAGGCCCCCATGCGCCTGCAACGGTTGTGGTGCTATCTGGCACGTTGGCATCGGGCGCACCAGAAAGAGCTGCTGTAACAGGGTGTTGGCGGCCTTGCGCAGTTAACCGAGGGCGGAACTGGCGCTCAACCATGCCTGTTTCTGGCGGCACATGCGCGGGCAGCACATCACCTACAGGGGTTTCCTGTAATGATCCGGGGCCTACAAATTCCGGCCCAGCGGTTAGCAACAATCCACCACCACGGCGCACAAAGTTGGCAATGTTTTCCAGGTAGCTGTGGGGCAGAATGCTGCGGTTTTCAAAACCATCCAGAATGATCAGGTCAAACTGGTTGATCTTGTCCTGAAACAGTTCCTTTACGGGAAAAGCAATGAGCGCCAGATCAGATAGCGGCGTGCCATCATCTTTTTCTGGTGGACGCAGAATGGTGAAGTGGATCAGATCCACTGCCGGGTCTGCTTTCAGCAACCGGCGCCAGACACGCTCCCCTTGGTTGGGGGTGCCGGAAATCAGCAAAACCCGCAGCCTGTCCCGAATACCCATAATATGGGTGATGTTTTGATTATTCAGTTGTGAGATTTCCCCCGACAGAGGGGAAACCGAAAGGCTGATAAGCATCTGCCCCGGCCGTGTAACAGGGATGCTGATATCTTGCGGCATGCCTGTAACAACAGGGATGACCACAGGCTCTTCCCCATTCACGCGTAAGGTAAGTTCCGCTGGTGTGCCAGTATGCGTGCCGGGGCCGGAATCTTCGGCCAATACGCGTAAATGTGCGGGTTGTCCGGCAATGGCGTAGGGCGGTGCTTCTAGTATCTGGAGCTTGCGGTCTGTTTCCTCACCTTTGGCGGTCAGCAACACATGCAGGGGTAGGGGAGTTTGTTCTCCCGCAGTAGTGTGCGGGCGCAGGCGATCTGGCAGGCTGGCCGGAATATCAGCAACCTGACCATCTGTAACCATCATGGCGCCAGCAAGCTGATCGGGCGGAATATCTGCTGCGGCCTGATCCAGGGCTTCAAACAGGCGGGTGCCGTCATGCCCGTTCTGCCGTACTGTAACGGTACGAATATTCAGCCCCTCCACCTGCATATGGGCCAATGCATCTGCCGCCTGCCGGGCAATAGCTGCCCGTTGTCCGATAGACATGGAAGGAGATTGATCTACCAGCATAAGGGCGGTTTGGGGCAGGCTATGCCAGCTTTCACGCAGATGCTGCGGGCCCGCCAGCCAGAACAGAAGCGAGGCAAGAGCAGCCAGGCGCAGCAAGGCCCCGCGTGCGCCGTTATACAGGCTCCACGCACAAAGTATCAGGCCCCCAATGCCCAGCAGAGCCAGCAGCCATAAAGGCAGAAGTGGCGCAAAACCAATGGATTGCATTAAATTGTTTATCATGGCCGGTCTTCCAGCCGTTTCAGCAGCATGGGCACGTGCACTTGGTCTGCCTTATAACTGCCGGTAAGCGCGTAAATGACAATATTTAGCCCAAAGCGATAAGCCAGTAACCGCTGCTCTGCGCCACCAGGAATAACCGCAAAGGGCGTATTGCCAGATGGATCAACCGCCCAAGCGTGTGCCCAGTCTGCCGAGCCGATAATAATGGGGCTGACTTCATCATTTCCGGCATCGCCTTCTCGCGCCACCCAGATGGGCTGGCCAGCGTAACGGCCCGGAAAGTCATGCAGCAGGTAAAAAGTATGCGCCAGTAGGTGGTGGTCATTCATGGTTACGAGGGGCGGCACTGTTAGCCCTGTTGTAGCGCGGCGCAGGGCGGCGCGCGTGCCCGGAGCATCTCCGGCAAAGCTGGCATCATCTGTGGTGCCGTCTGGCGTGTCCTGTCCTTGGGTATCAATGAGCAAAATGCCACCATGCGCCATAAAACGGTTGAGTGCGGCTATCATGGCGGGAGAGGTATGGGCATCTGGCGTAATCGGCCAGTATAGCAATGGATAGTAGGCCAGATCATCCGTTTCGGGGTGCACGCCATCAGGGTGGCCCAGCACGGCAGATGTGCGGGCATTCGTAAAATCCGCCAAACCCTGAAGCCCTTGGCGGGAGGCTTCATCTACATCTTCATGCCCGGTCAACACGTAGGCCAGACGTGTTTCAAGTGCTGCTCCGGGCACGGAGGGTAAAGTTTGTTGTGCAGGAACCGGCGGTTGTGTATCTGCTGCATGGGCCGGAGCGGCCATGCCGAACAGCAGCCCGCCTATAACCAATGCAGCCGTATGAGCGCGGTTGGTAACCAAAAGCCCTTTGCGCATCAGCATAACCACAGCGCCATCAAGCAACAGCAGAACAATGGCTGCCAGAAGGCAGAAGCGCCCCAGTGGCACATCCGGCTGTTGTCCTGCCGGATCTGTAATAAGACCCACGGCGCTTTCAGGGTGCAGCGTGGCAACGTGGTCCGCTGCATTTAAGGCGCGGCGGCCAGAACCGGGGCCATACAGGCCCGGAGGGTGCGCGGGGGAAACATCCGTGCTGGCAAAGGCAGAAGCTTTTAGGCCGCGCGCATAAGGTGGCGGAGGGCCAGCAATACCTGCACCATCCAGCGTAAGGGCTGGTTGCAATATGGCATCATCCGCTGGCACACTTACGCCGTTTGCGTGGTCTGTCAGCCTTTGCAGCATGGAGACAAACAACCCGGAAAGCGGCAGGTTAGACCAATCTGTTGTGCTGCTGACATGGAACAGCACAATTTCACCTTTGCCCAGCGCGGCATGTGTAACCAGCGGCGTGCCATCTGCCAGCCGTGCCCATGTATGCTCAGTAAGTGTGGCGGAGGGGCGTGCCAGAACCTGCCGAGAGACTGTGACATCATGAGGAGGCACTAAACCAGCGAATGGGGAGGTGGCATCAAACTTGGCAAGTTTTTGCGGGGTGCCCCATGTCATGGAGCCGCCGAGTTGGCGTGCACCATCCAGCAAAGCGACGGGAAGCAGATCTGGCATGGTCTGCTGGGTATTGTCGTTCTCGGTGGTTTCAGTCGCATCATCATGCTGGGCACCGGCAAGGGCTGGTCCTGCAAAGCGGATGAGTGTGCCGCCATTTTTAACCCATTCACGCACTTTTTCTCGTGTTTCCGGGTCTGCCAATGTGCCATCAGGCGCAATTAAAACAGAAAGCGGGCGGCTTAAAAGCGCCAATGGCGTGCCTTCATGCAATTCGGCAGAAGGGGCAAGAGCGCGGCGCAAATAGAACAAAGACCCCACTAAAGGTGTATCCGCCCCGCCGGAAGCCAGAAGCCCTACCGGATGCAGGCGGCTGCTTTCATCCATTAGCACTGTGGTGGCAGCGCTAGCTGTGCCTGCAAGCGTAAGCGTATCTATGCGGTTGCGCACGGCGGCAGGCAAGTTCACAGCAATATTGGCGTGGCCAGATTGTGCGGGCAGGGTTACGGGCACAACGGCCAGCGTGCCCCCATCTTGCGTATGCGCAATAACATTAAAACTACGTGGAGCCGCAGCAGGCATCGCCACCAGCCGTGCCATGACGTTATTGCCTTTATCGACCACCGGAGCCAGAGCCACAGCGTTTTGATGCGGAAAGCGCACTTCCCGCACGCGCCCCAAACGTTGCAGGGTGTGCGTAAACGCGCCATCGCCGGAGGTGGCAACACCATCCGCCAGATACAGAATACTGCCAAATGTTTGTGCCGCTAGATGTTCTAGTGTGTGGGCGGCAGCTAAGCGATCTACTTGCCAAGGTTCTGGGCGCAACGCGTTCAGGTGTTGCCGCACTTGAGCAACTGGCAAGGGGGCGAGGCTTTCTGCCACAGATGTTTCGGCTTCCGGCGCGGTGGTAAGCAACAGCACGGGGCGTTTGGCGCGTTCGGCATCATCTAGAAAATTCTGGGCAGCGGCCAAACGTTCGTTCCAGTCTGCGGCGCTGAACATGCCGTTATCTATAATAAGCAACACCGGGCCAGATCCTTGCTGGGCGGCATTGTGTCCCGGTAGCACTGGCCGGGCCAGGCCAAGAACCAACAAAGCAACAGCGAGCAGACGCAGGAGCAGCAACCACAGCGGAGAGCGTGCAGCCTCGGTCTGGCGTGGTTTCAGGCTGGCCAACAGTTTTACAGGCGGAAACACCTGTTGGCGTGGGCGCGGGGGTATTGCACGCACAAGCCACCACACCAACGGCAGCGTAAGCAGGCCCAGCAGGGCAAGGGGAGCCAGAAAAATCATACCCGGCGGCCCATCAAATTATGCAGGGCCAGCAAGGTGGGCGTGGCTGGAGTATCGGTAACATGGCAAATATAATCATGCCCAAGGCTTGTAGCCATTTGCTCAATCTGGCTGCTACGTGCAGATGCCAGATGGGTGTAATCTGCACGCAATGTTTGCACATGGGGCAGCTCAATGGGCGGTTCCTGCTCCAGCCCCGTAAACTCAATGCGCCCTTCATAGGGCAGGGAAAGCTCTGCCGGATCTGCGATATGGAGAATATGCGCACGCACGCCCCGCGCTGCACATTGATGAAGCAGGCCGCGCAGGGCCTCTGTTTCACACAGCAGATCACTGGTCAGCAGTAAATGTGCATGGCGCGGCAGCGCGACAGCGGCAGGCAGCGTATTTTTTTGCGGCGAGGAAGCCTGAAACACCAAAGCCAATGCCAGACGCTCCAGAAGGCTGCCTCCAGAGGGTAGATGCACCATACCGGATGAAGAAAGCAGCCGAATGCGCTCTCCCCCACGAGCAAGAGCGGCGGCCACTGCCAGCGTGAGCAGAATGGCGCTTTCCAGTTTGGTGGGCATGTTGGTGCGGGAATGCCAGTTCATGGAGCCAGAAAGATCACACCACAACAGAATGGTTTGCGCGCTTTCGGCTTCTGTTTCGCGCACATAAGCATGGGTGCTGCGGGCGGACTGTCGCCAGTCTATATGCGCAGCGGGCTCTCCCGGCTGGGCTGGGCGATATTGCCAGAAGGTATCTCCCCACCCCGCGCGATGTTGTGGGTGCTGCCCGGCCGCCAGTGTGGCGGCGGTGCGATTGGCCTGCACAATTAAATCGGACATGCGTGCCGCCAAGGCCTGTGCTTGTTGAGTAAGCGTGGCAGGTTGCCCGATGGCAGCAGAACTATCTGCCAGCGCGGCAAAATGCGGAGCCTGTGTGGTGCCAGCCTTATTGCGGCGGAATGCGGCGGTAAGAAAGGAGGGGCCGCGCAATGGCTTTAACCCAGTTGTTGCAGAAGGCGAGAGATTACATCCTGAATTTGCACACCTTCAGCACGGGCGGCAAAAGTAAGCGCCATACGGTGGGCCAGAACAGGCTGGGCCAATGCCGCAACATCATCCAGGCTGGGGGAAAGTCTGCCATCCAGCAAGGCGCATGCGCGGGTGGCCAGCATAAGCGTTTGTGCGGCCCGCGGGCCGGGGCCCCAAGCAATTTGTTTACGCAAGGTGGCATCCTGCGTGGTTTCTGGCCGGGCGTTGCGCACCAGGTTGAGAATGGCATCCAGCACTTTTTCACCTACCGGAATACGGCGCACCAGTGCCTGTGCTTCCAGCAGGCTTGCGGCATCCATAAGGGTTTGGGGCTGTTCTGTTTGTGCGCCGGTGGTGGCCAGCAGCATCTGCCGTTCCGCTGCTTCATCAGGGAAGGAGAGTGGAATTTGCAGCATAAAGCGGTCAAGCTGCGCTTCTGGCAGCGGGTAAGTGCCTTCCTGCTCCATAGGGTTCTGGGTGGCCAGAACATGAAAAGGGCGTGGCAAAGGGTATTCTGTTCCGGCTACGCTTACGCGGTGTTCCTGCATGGCTTGCAGCAGAGCGGACTGTGTACGGGGGCTGGCGCGGTTGATTTCATCTGCCATCAGCAACTGGCAGAATACCGGGCCGGGCACAAAGCGGAAGCTGCGGTGGCCAGAGGCATCTTCATCCAGAATTTCACTGCCCGTAATATCGGAGGGCATAAGGTCTGGCGTAAACTGCACGCGGCGCGAATCAAGCCCCAGCACTGTTCCCAAAGTTGTGACCAGCAATGTTTTGCCTAAACCGGGCGCCCCCACCAAAAGCGCGTGGCCACCAGCAAGAATGGTGGCAAGCGTTTGGCGGATAACCTGTTTTTGGCCAAAAACAATGCGAGAGGTTTCCTGCTGCACGGCTTGCAGCCGTTCGCAGATACGGTCTGCCTCCCGCACTTCGGGAGGAGAGGAGGGCTGTTGCGCGGGCTGCGATGCGTCTGATGCGGTCATGGTTCCAGTGTGAAGCACATACGGGGCTTACATCAAGCGGGGTATCATCCCTATATCATCAGGATGACGGTATGGACACGTATTACAGGATGATAGGCCAGTGAAAGGCGAACACGCAGTGAGTGGCGATAGTCTTGCCTGTTCGGGGCATCAGGAAAGCCCGGAAAGAAAAAGGCATGACTTGGGATACCTGCCTTTTCTGGTGCGGCGCGATGGCGTGTGGCTTTATAGGGGCACGCCCATAAAACGTAAGGCCATGCTGTGCATGTTTGGCTCCATGCTCACACGGGATGAAAAAGGGGCATACCTGCTACGCTCTCCTTTTGAGACCGGGTATATTGAAGTGGAAGACGTGCCTTTTCTGGCGGTAGAGCTGGATTGGACAGGCTGCGGCAGAATGCAGCGTCTGTGTTTTCGCACCAATATGGATGAAGTGGTGGTGGCTGGGCCAGAGCACCCGATTCGGACAGATTGGAACATGCCGCCAGAAGCGTGCCCGGAGAGTTGCCCACCCTATATCCGCTTGCGAGAGGGGGATGATAGGCGCTTTCCGTTAGAAGCGCGTCTGTCTCGCCCAGTGTGGTACGAGCTGGCGGCTTTGGCAGAACCAGGCATGTGCCAAGGTATTCCCTGCATGGGCGTGTGGAGCTGCGGGTGCTTTTTTCCGCTTGCCAGGCAATCATCCGGCACAGATTGCGACGCATGACCCGCACTTTATTGCACCGGCTGGCTCCTGCGCGTTTGCATGCGCTGGAGCAGATATGGACCGTGCTGCCTGAAGCACGGCTTGTTGGCGGTGTGGTGCGTGATTTGATGGTGGGGCGCGCCATTGCAGATGTTGATCTGGCAGTGCCGCAACCGCCCGAAGAGGTTATGCAAGGCCTGAAGGCGCAGGGCATTACAGTTGTGCCTACTGGGTTGGCGCATGGCACGGTGACAGCGGTTATCGATTCCGAGCCCTATGAAATCACCACCCTACGGCGCGATGTGGAAACAGATGGACGGCACGCCGTGGTGTGCTGGACAGACAACTGGCAGGAAGATGCCGCGCGCCGAGATTTTACAATCAACGCCATGTCCTGTGACAGCACAGGTGCTGTGCATGATTATTTTGGCGGCCAGCAAGATCTGGCAGAAGGAACTGTGCGTTTTGTAGGCGATGCCACGCTGCGGATACAGGAAGATGCGCTGCGTATTCTGCGGTTTTTTCGCTTTTGGGGGCGCTATGGGCAGGGGCGGGCAGATGCACAGGCCATGCAGGCCATTACTGCGCAGGCGGCGTTGCTGAACGGCCTGTCTGTTGAGCGGGTATGGTCTGAACTTAAACGTATTCTGGCTGGGCCGAAGGCGCAGGATGTTGTGTATTTGATGCAGCAGGCCGGTATTCTGCCTGTTCTGTTGCCAGAAGGTGCAAATGTGCCTTTGTTTGCACAGTTGATGGCGTTTAACCCGCCAGCAGATGCACTGCTGCGGCTTGCTGCTTTGGTGCCGAATAAAAGCGCAGATATGGCACGCCGCCTCAAATTTTCTCGCGTTGAAGCCGCACGTCTCAAAGTCATGCAGGCTGAACCGGTGCCTTTGCCCGAGATGTCCGATGCGCAATTACGCCATTTATTGGCAGATACTCCGCCAGATGTTCTGGCTGCACGCAGTTGGCTGCATCAGGCACGGTATGCTGATGTCTTGGGCGAAGAACTGCGGCAACGTTTAGCGCAGCTTGAAATCCCTGTGTTTCCGATAGCAGGGCGAGATTTGCTAGAGGCAGGCTGCCAGCCGGGGCCGCACGTTGGGCAGGTGCTGAAAGATGTGCGCAACTGGTGGCAACAAGGCGGTTGCAGCGCAGATAAACAGGCTTGTCTGGCCTATGCGTTAGAGCTGGCGAAAGCGTTGCCATAATAAAACCATGCGTCAGCCTCTTACGCGAAAGGGGGGGAGGCTGTTAGAGAAGACGCATGACGTCACAAGCATCTGCTTCCTCTACCCGTTCGTCCCGTTCTTCCCGCGATTTATTGCCGGATGATACCCGCGTGCTTCTGAGGCGGTTATGGCGGCAGCAGGTGCGCCATTTTCCCGGTAACCTTACGGCTGTTGTGCTGCTTACGGTATTAACAGCCGGGCTTACTGCATTGTACCCGCTGGTTATTCAGCGTGCGCTGGATATGTTTTCCAGCCATGATTCCCGCATTCTGTATCAGGTGCCGCTGTTGGTGGTGCTGATTACGGTTGCCAAATCCATTTCTCAATACGCGCAAACGCTGGCGTCTCAGGGGTTGGTGCTTAAGGTTATTCGTGGTCTGCAAAGCGAGATGTTTGCGCATCTGATGCAGGCGGATATTACCGATGTAGAGCGTGAAGCTCCGGCCAAACTGGCAGCACGTTTTACCACGGATGCCGTTTCTATCCGTGAAGCCATGATCCGCGCAGTAAACTCGCTGGGGGATGTTGTGACTGTGGTGGGGCTGATTGCCTCCATGTTTTACATGGATTGGGAACTCAGCCTGATAGCCGGTCTGCTTTACCCCATTGCCGCAGTGCCTATTCAAAAGCTGGGCAAACGCGTGCGGCGCGCTTCTGGCGGTATGCAGGAACGGATTGGGGAAACCGCTGCTTTTCTAACAGAAAGCTTTAGTCAGGCTCGTACTGTGCGCGTGTATCGGCTTGAACAGCGCGAGGAAGAACGCGCGGCCATTTCCTTCGATCATCTGCATCAGGCCATGCTGCGTATTACGCGCGGTCGTGCACGTGTTGACCCCTTGTTAGAAGCGCTAGGTGGTTCTGCCGTGGCTGCGGTATTAGGTTTTGCAGGGTGGCGGGCCGCTATGGGCGGGGCCACATTGGGGGATTTTTCCGGCTTTGTGGCGGCTTTGTTGCTGGCAGCACGCCCCTTACGTGCATTAGGGGCCTTGAACGCCGCTTTGCAGGAAGGGTTGGCCGGACTTGTACGTATTTTTGAAATTATTGATGAAAAACCCGCCGTGGCAGATAGCCCCAATGCTGTGCTTCTTGGTGCCGGGCAGGGTGATCTGGTTTTTAAAGATGTCGGCTTTGTTTACCCAGATGGTCGCGTTGGTCTTTCCGGCCTTAATTTTGAGGCCAAGCCGGGCTTTACCGTAGCGCTGGTGGGGCCATCTGGTGCAGGTAAGTCCACAGCGCTTTCCCTCGTGCCGCGGCTGCATGATGTCACATCGGGCTGTATTTTACTGGATGGGCAAGATCTGCGGGATCTCACACTGGCCAGCTTGCGAGATGCCATCGCTTATGTCAGCCAAGATCCGCTGCTGTTTGACCTTTCTGTGCGCGACAACATTCTGATAGGCCGCCCCACCGCCACGGAAGAAGAGGTTCAGGCAGCGGCCAAGGCAGCCGCAGCCGAAAAGTTTATTCTGGCCTTGCCCGCAGGGTATGAAACCATAGTGGGGCCGGGTGGGCAGCGTCTTTCTGGCGGCCAGAGGCAGCGTGTGGCCTTGGCGCGCGCTCTACTGCGCAACCCACGCCTTCTGTTGCTGGACGAAGCGACAAGCGCGCTGGATAGTGAGAACGAAGCCGCAGTGCAGGACGCTTTGGTGACCCTGCGTAAAGGGCGTACAACGCTTGTGGTGGCGCATCGTCTTTCCACCGTACGGTCGGCAGATCTGGTGGTGGTCATGCAGGAAGGCCATGCTGTGGAATGCGGAAACCATGATGAACTCATGGCGCAAAACGGTCTATATGCGCGGCTGGTTAGAACACAGGGGTTGGAACGTTAAGGCCAGCGCAGCAGATTGGACGTGGCAAACTGCGTCTTTTTTACAGCAAAACATTAAAAACCCAGGTTGCATGTGTGCTGAATGCCATGTGCGACTTGAATGCCTGCTTGTGAACATGCCACAAAACTGACCGACCAGTTCGGTCAGAGATGAATTGACCGAAAAAGCAGGGTATGCGCCGTGCGTTTGAGATGGCAGGGAACAGTATGACAGACGACCACAACGACCAGTCTTCCGCAAATACCGGCGCACCAGCCAAGCCAGAAGAAAAGAAAAAAGAGAATCCTCGCCGCAAGATTATTCTCACTGGTGTTATTGCCGTGCTGGCTGTGGGGGCCGGTGTTTACTGGTTTATGACTCGCAATGAAGTTGAAACCGATGATGCTTTTACCGCCGGGCGCGCCATTACCATTGCGCCGCATGTTAGCGGGTATGTGACAGAACTGCTGGTGAACGATAACCAGTTTGTACGCAAAGGGCAGCTTCTGGCGCGTATAGACCCGCGAGACTGGAAAGCCGCGCGAGATCAGGCTGCTGCACAGGTTGAAAGCGCGCAGGCATCTAAGAACGCCAGTGACATGATGCACATGGTGGCTATGCTGGAGTTTCCCGGTAAGCTGTTGCAGGCAAAAGGCCAGCTAGAAGCCGCCAAGGCTCAGGAATTTAAGGCACAAACAGATTTCCGCCGCCAGCATGTGGTGGAACGTGCAGCAACTTCGCAGCAGGATATAGATTCAGCCCGTGCTGCGTTGGATGCTGCCAAGGCTCGTGTGATAGCCGCACAGGGTGCCGTGCAGATGGCCATGCCTGTGCAACCCAATATTCAGAACACCGCTATCCAGATCAATCAGGAAGAGGCCGCAGTTAAAACCGCACAGGCCCGGCTGGAAACGGCAAACCTGAATCTGGAATGGACAGAAATTCGTGCCCCGCATGATGGCTGGATTTCCCAACGTAATCTGGAACAGGGCAACTATGTGCAGCAGGGGCAGAATATACTGTCCATTGTGGAGCCGGAAGTATGGGTAGTGGCCAACTACAAGGAAACCCAGATTACCCGTATGAAGCCCGGCCAGAAGGTGGATATCAAGGTAGATGCCTATCCATCCCTTAAGGTGCATGGGCATATTGATTCACTGCAAAAAGGCACAGGCGCGCAGTTCAGTGCCTTTCCGCCAGAAAACGCAACTGGCAACTACGTAAAAATTGTGCAGCGCGTGCCAGTTAAAATCCTGATTGATGATGGGCTGGACCCCAACCAGCCGTTGGCACTTGGTATGTCCGTGGTGCCCACCGTGCATGTTGATACAGAAGGGCACTCTGATGCGCCGCCGCGTGATGGGGCAGAACCAGCAACCCCGGTTGCGCAATGAGCACACAGGCCGAAGTAGCCCCCGGCGGGTGGAAGCCGAAGCATAATCCGTGGACAGTCGCCTTTGTTGTGACCATGGCGGCGTTCATGGAAATTCTGGATACAACCATTGTGAACGTCTCCCTGCCACATATCGCAGGGAGCCTGTCCAGCACGTATGATGACGCTACATGGACATTGACCGCCTATCTGGTGGCCAACGGGATTGTGCTGACAATTTCCGGTTGGCTGGGTAAGGTTTTTGGCCGTAAAAACTACTTTCTTATCTGCATTGTTATGTTCACCGTATCGTCGTTTTTGTGCGGTACGGCCACCAGCCTTGCAGAGCTGGTTGTTTTTCGTCTGTTACAGGGCTTTTTTGGCGGAGGGCTCCAGCCTAATCAGCAGTCCATTATTTTGGATAGTTTTCCGCCCGAAAAACGTGCCGCAGCGTTTGGCCTTACCGCCATTGCAGCCGTTGTGGGGCCGGTTATTGGCCCAACGCTGGGTGGGTGGATTACCGATAACTTCTCTTGGCGCTGGATTTTCTTCATCAACGTGCCATTCGGGTTTTTAACAACCGTTGGCGTTATGGCGTTGGTGGAAGATCCACCATGGGCGCGCAAACAAAAAGCCCCAGTGGATGCTATTGGTATCAGCCTGATTACCATTGGGTTTGCCAGCCTTGAAGTGATGGTAGACCGTGGTGAAGATGCAGACTGGTTTGGCTCCACCTTCATCCGCATTATGGGTGTGCTGGCGTTTTTGGGCATTGGTGGCGCTGTTTTGTGGCTGTTGCACGCCAAAAACCCGGCAGTGGATTTGCGCGTGTTCAAGGATCGTAATTTTGCGGTGGGCACAGCACTTATGGGGGCAATGGGGGCGCTGCTTTATGCATCCGCTATTATTGTTCCGCAGTTTGCCCAGCAGGTTATGGGGTACACGGCCACTATTTCCGGTTTGCTGCTTTCTCCGGGGGGGATTGCCGTTATCTTCCTGATCCCCATAGTGGGTAAGCTTATGACGCTCATGCCTGTGCGGAATGTGATTGCGCTTGGTTTTGGGCTTATGGGCATTGCTCTGTTTTGGTCAGCCCATTTGCTGCCATTGCTGGACTTCCATCATCTCATGCTGTTCCGCATGAGCCAGACGGCCTGTTTGGCTTTTCTGTTTGTGCCGCTTTCCACTATTGCGTATTCCACCATTCCGGAAAAACTGAATGCAGATGCTTCGGCATTATTCAGTATGGCGCGTAACGTGTTGGGGTCTTTGGCTATTTCTGGTGCCACGGCACTGCTTACAGAGCGGCGGCAGGCGCATCAGTCCTACATGGTGCAGTGGATGACGCCCTACCATCAGCCGTATAATGATTATCTGGCGCAGGCCAAGGGTGTTGCCACAGCCCACGGATACGCCCCCGGCGCGGCACAGGCCATTGCACAGCACACCCTGTTTCAGGAATTCACCCGGCAGGTGGCTATGTTGTCTTATAATGAAGTGTTCATGATCTTGGGTATAGGTTCGTTTCTTTGTGTGCCGTTCTGCTTCCTGTTTTCTGCCATTACAGGCAGTGGCAAGACGACTGGCGCACACTAAAAAGCGCAGAAAAAAGCCAATACAAAAAAGCTCCCTGACTATAGGCGGTCAGGGAGCTTTTTTGTATTGCGCGTTATTTTTTATGAGCGCGGTTTTGTAAACTGTGCGAAATCCTGCACCAAGCGTTCATAAATTGGTTTTTTAAACCCCACATTCTGCTGGGGTAGGGTGGCAAGATCTATCCATTGCCATGCGTCAAATTCCGCAGGGGTTTGGGCATCTAGCCGGATATCGGCATCTGTGCCTTCAAAAGCCAGAGCAAACCATTTTTGGGTCTGCCCCCGATACTTGCCACCCAATGCGCGCCCTATAAGGTGCTGGGGCAGATCATACGTAATCCATTCAGGATGTTCGGCCAAAATACGCACTTTGTCTGTGCCAATTTCTTCTGCCACTTCGCGCAGCACAGCTTTTTCTGGTGCTTCTCCGGTATCAATACCACCTTGAGGGCATTGCCATGTGCCTTCATTCAAGGGGCCGCCAGCGCCGGGCATATCCGTACGCCGAGCAATAAAAACGCGCCCATCAGCATGAAAAATCATGGCCCCAACATTAGGGCGATACGGAAGGGGCGTGGCGCTTGCATCTCTCATTGTTGCGGTTGGCCTTGCTGCTGCACCCGTGGGTTGGAGAGGTTGACATGCATGCTGCCATCTGCGGCGGCAGGGCCATAGGCGGACATATCCGGCGGTAGAACAATCTGGCTAACTGGGACCAAGGCAATGCCCATATCTTTCAGGTGTGGTAACCATGCGCGCAGGCAGGCCATGGCCACTGGCCGTAATGGCCCCAGAATGCCAATAGCGCGCCCATTCTGCCGTGCCATTTGCTGAAGCTTCAGCAACTGGATATCAATATTTACAATATCGGTATCCGTGTTCACCACAACATCAGCGGTAGCAGCGCTACTGGCGCCTTCGGTTTGTGTGCCCGGTGTAGCATCCAGATAAAGCAGGCCGCGCTGATCTATGGCTTTTACCAAAGATTTAAAGCTTTCAGATTGCGGGAAGCTACCGCCATTTTGCCCTGCAAAGGCATTGGTAACCCCCACATATCCCGCCAGATGAGAAAGCGCCCAGTTCAGATTATCCATGTTTTGTTGGGGGGAAAGTAGCAGCCCAAGCGCTTTGGGCCCGGCATCTGTATTCTTGCTGGCGTTATCCTGAATGGGGAGAGAAAGCAGCGTTTCATGCCGATGTTGGCGTGCTGCGTTCATCAGTTCTTCAGGGTTGGCGGCATAGGGTGAAATACCCAGAGAAACCGGACCGGGCAGGGAGTTTATGGCTTCTGTTGTCAGATCATCTGTCTGATCTATGCCATCAATCAGCAAAGCCACCATGGGGGTGCCGGGCGGCACATCCACAGCAGGTGCGGCATAAACCTTTTTAGGTGTGCGATCATGTGCACCCACTTTGGGAAGCGGAAAGCCCCCCGGGCCATTCTTGCTTTCTAGTAGATCAGCTTGCGGGCCGGGAATGGTGGTACGCTGGATGGGGGAGGATTGTTTGGCAGCGGAATCTGCCGAAACATCAATATCCTGCCCCTCAATGGAAAGGCCGGGCGGCCCCATAACCTCCAACCCTATGGCCAGCGCCACGGCGGCTGTAGCGCACCCGCCCCAAAAGCGAATAAAGGTGCGCCCGTTAGAGGGCAGTTGCTGCCAGAGCGATGGAGTGTGCATGGCCTTTCCCTTTCGCGCCCTTAGTGGTGCGTTGCACTATCCGTTTTAGCGGGTTGCTTGGCAGGCGGCAGAGATGCAGCCGGATCTGGAGAAGGCAGGCCAGCCATAAAGCGCACAATACGCAGGCCTTCCTGAAGCTGGAAGTCTGTTGCAGGCTTATCGTATTCAAACTCCGGCCAGTTTGCCGGTGGTTCGTTTGGAATATCCTTGGCAATGGCTGGCAGATCCGTGCGCGGCTGTGCCTTGGTCTGGTTGCCGCCCTGATTTTTCAGAATATGCTCCAGATCAGCTTCGCGCAGGCTGAAGGCCGGATCTTCCCGCGTTTCCTTCACCACAATATCCGGTGTGATGCCCAGTGCCTGAATAGAACGGCCAGAAGGCGTATAGTAACGCGCAGTGGTTAGGCGTACGGCACCATTACCCGGAATGGGGATAATAGACTGCACAGAGCCCTTACCAAAGGAGCGCGTGCCAATCAGCACTGCACGGTGATGATCCTGCAATGCGCCAGAAACAATTTCGGAAGCCGAGGCGGAGCCACCGTTAATCAGCACGACCAGAGGTAGGCCATCTGTAATGTCGGTGCCGTGCGCATCCCAACGCTGGCTGTCTTTGGGGTTGCGCGAGCGGGTGGAAACAATCTCACCCGAACGGATGAAGTTGGAAGAAACATCCACAGCCTGATCCAGCAGGCCACCCGGATCGTTCCGCAGATCCAGCACCAGCCCGGCCAGCTTACCGCCAGCCTGCTGCTTGAGGCTGTTATAAGCTTTCAGCAGCTCTTTTTCCGTGGTTTCGTTAAACTGTGCTACGCGGATGTAACCTACCCGATCATACAGTGCAGATTTCACAACATCGATGTGAATCACTTCACGCGTTAGCGTTACCACAATGGGTTTAGGTGTTTTTTCGCGCACCAGTGTCAGGGTAATTTTAGTGTTGGCCTTGCCGCGCATTTTCTTCACGGCTTCATCTAGCGGGGTGCCGTCAATCGGGTGGCCATCTACGGCAATAATGTAATCACCCGGCTTGATACCAGCCCTAAAGCCCGGCGTGCCATCAATAGGGGAAACAACGCGGATATGCCCATCCTGCTGCTGAAGTTCCAGACCAAGGCCGCCAAATTCGCCCTTCATCTGTACCATCATGTCATCATACTGTTTTTGCGTCATGTAGGAGCTGTGCGGGTCTAGCCCGCTCAGCATACCGTTTAGCGCATTGGTAATCAGATCACGGTCTGAAACAGGTTCCACATACTGTTGGCGGATCATGTCCATAACCGTGCCAAACAGCGTTAGCAGTCGGTATGTTTCAGCGTGGTTTGTGGTGGGCGTGGCATCTGGCGCCGTGGCAGCCTGCGCAGGGGCTGCAACAAGGGCGGAGCCAGAAAAATGGCCCGGATGAAAAGCCAGGGCAAGGCCGGTTAAGGCAGTGGCGCCGAACATCAGACCTGTGCGGAACTTCATGCGATCGTCTCTCCTGTCGCAGGGCTGTATGTGGCCCGTGCGTGTTCTTCCTGTCTTTTCAGCCAGCACAATAGGGGTGCGGCCAAGGTTTTACGCGCATAACCAGATGTTCTGGCGCTGGTTGGGCAGAGTAACCTTTGTGATCCTGCTTGGCAAAGAGCCAGCGTGTTTTCTGCCATTACAGAAAAGGAGCGGGATTGATGGTTTTCTGCCCATGGCGCAACTGAATGAACAGCGTGCCAGAGCCTCCGGAACTGCTCATCTGTCCTATAGGTGCGCCCTTTGTCAAACTCTGGCCCATATCTACGGCCAGTCCGCTTAGGCCCGCCATGATAAAGCGGTAATGGCGGCCGCAATTCAGAATAAGCATTTGCCCATAAGTGCGGAAAGGGGCTGCAAAATCTACCGTGCCAGCACAGGGGGCGCGCACACTGGCACCGGGGGGCGTGCGGTATGTCATGCCTGTGGCGGGGCCAGATTCGGTAGCAGAGCCCCAGGTAGAAATAAGTGTGCCTGCAACGGGCCGCAGGCCAGATCCAGCAGAAGGATGCTCTGTAAGCCCCGGCCCTTGTGTTTTTACCATAGCGGCCATTTTACGGCGTGCAGCTTCAGCCCGCGCGGCCTCATGCGCGCGTTCTGCGGCAGCTATTTCTTTTTGCAGGGCAGATTCGGCCTGTGCCTGTAGGGCATCCAGTTTAGAAACAGCATCTTGCAAACTGGCAGCCCGCTGTGTTGCAGTTTGCAGTTGATGGTTGGTGTTTATGGCAGTGGCAGACGCCTGCTTCTGGGCTTCTCGCGCAAGGGCGGCCTGTTGGCGCACGGTATCGCGCTGGTGGCTTTGGGCTTGTTCAAGCTGGTTCAGTTCAGCCAGCTTGTTTGTTAGCGTGGCGTTGAGTGCCGTCAGCCGGGTTTGACGGGCGCGCATGCCTTTGGCTTCCTGCTCCATTTGGCGGGAAAGCCCGCGCAAAACCAAAAAGCCGGTAATGGCATCACCCTGCGGCATGGGCGCAGCCAGTAAAGTATCAGACGGATAAAGAGAAAGACGTTCTGCCAAGGGAAGGATAGGGGCAAGCGCGTGGGCATCTTGCACTAAGGCGGCTTGAAGCGAAGCCTGCTCTTTTTTTACATCTGAGATCTGATCTTGCAGATCAGAAAGCTGCTGTTCTGTGCTTTGAAGTTGCGATGTGGCGCTCACTGTTGCAGCAGAAAGCGCAAGTGCGCGGTTTTTGGCTTCTGCCGCTGCAGCCTGCGCAGCCTCATTCTGGCTACGGGATTGTGCAACAGCAGCGGCTTGCCGGGCTTTTTCCTGCTCCATGGCCTCGTGCTGCGCATGGGCTGCGTTGACGGCAGCCTGAGCTTCTCGCACAGAACGATCCGACATCACGGAAGGTTCTGCGGCCTTTTTGCTTTTGCGCGTATGTGTGCTGCGGGGCTTGCTTTCCCGCACAGAGGTTTTGGCCGCAGTTTGCGTGGAATGATGTGCTGTTGCTATTTTTTTATGATGTGTGGTTGCAGCCTGCAAAGGCATTGCCGGATAGCCCACCAGCAAAGCAGGTGCTGCAACCAGAACCGCCGTATATCCGGCCAGTTTCCCCCAATGGAAAGACGGGCAGATAGAAGAAGAAAAAGGCCGGATACGTTTCATTCAGCGTTCAAGCAGGGAAAAGCCTGTCATTTCCGCAGGTTTGGGTAAGTTGAGGAGAGCCAGTAGCGTGGGGGCAATATCTGCCAGCCTGCCACCATCACGCAGGGCAGATGCGCCCGAGCCATAGGCAATAAAGGGCACAAGGTTAAGTGTGTGTGATGTATGCGGCCCGCCGGTTTTGGGGTCTTTCATGGTTTCGCAGTTACCATGATCTGCCGTTACCAGCAGCGCACCATGTTGTTCTGCTATAGCCTGTGCAATACGGCCCAAGCCGGTATCTACGGCTTCTACCGCTTTTACGGCAGCATCCAGCTTGCCCGTGTGGCCGACCATGTCCGGGTTGGCAAAGTTGAGAACAAGCAAATCATATTCACCACTTTTAATGGCGGCTACGGCTTTGTCTGTTAATTCCGGGGCGGACATTTCGGGTTGAAGATCATAGGTGGCTACTTTGGGGGATGGCACCAGAATACGATCTTCCCCTTCAAACAGTGTTTCGCGTCCACCGTTCATGAAGTAGGTGACATGCGGATATTTTTCCGTTTCCGCCATGCGCATCTGTTTAAGGCCAGCGCGGGAGACAACCTCGCCCAACAGGTTTGTCAGTTCCTCTGGCGGGAACAGAATGGACATGCGTTTGGAAAGCGTATCGCTGTAATGTGTCATGGCCACAGCGGCAGCAAACTGCACAACCTTGCCACGTGCAAAGCCGTTGAAATCAGGCTCCAGCAAGGCATCCATCAGTTGGCGGATACGGTCTGCACGGAAGTTGAAGGAGAGAATGCCATCTCCATCCTTCATGCCGGTGTAGCCTTCCAACACGGTGGGGACAATAAATTCATCTGAAATATCGGCCTGATAGGCGTTGTTCACCGTATCTTCTGGTGTTGCAGCCGTTGGGCCTCCTGCGCTTACAATAGCGTTGTAGGCTTTTTCCACCCGGTCCCATCGTTTGTCACGATCCATGGCGTAGTAGCGACCAGAAATAGTGGCGAGCGTTGTGGAAGAAGGCAGATCAGCCCGTAGTTTTTTCAAAAACTCCAGCGCAGAGCGCGGGGCGGTATCGCGCCCATCGGTAAACAGGTGAAATGCCACCGGCACGCCAGCTTGCGCAACAATGTGTGCAAGAGCTGCGGCATGATCCTGATGAGAATGTACGCCACCGGGAGAAACAAGGCCCATCAGGTGGCAGGTGCCACCGGTTTTTTTTAGCGTGGCAATAAAGTTTTCTATCACCGGGTTGCGGGCAAGGCTACCATCCCGAATGGCGGTGAAAATGCGCGGCAGTTCCTGCATGACCACACGGCCAGCCCCAATATTTAAATGACCAACTTCGGAGTTGCCCATTTGCCCTTCAGGCAAGCCCACATCTTCGCCACTGGTGCGTACAAAGTTGTGCGGGTTGTTCTGCCACAGCTTGTCAAAATTGGGGGTGCGGGCAATTTGTACCGCGTTGTCTGATTGATCCTCTCGCCATCCAAACCCATCAAGGATGACAAGCATAACTGGTCTCTTTTGTGGATGGGATGTGGAAGTCATAGGTTTAAACCTTTTTATGTTTTTGTTTATGCGTGAATAATGCCACCAAATTGCATGAAGACAAAGAGGGCAAGTGCAGCAGGTGCGCGCATGCCCAAACACAAAGGGCAGCCCCCATACAGAAGCTGCCCTTGTAAAAGCCTTAACGCCTAAAAGTTTTCAGGCGCGGCGCACAATGTAAGATTTACCCAGTTCCTGCGTGATAAGGGCAGCGTGTTCCGGGTCTCGCGCTTCTATCATCACTTCCAACTGAGCAGCCTGCACGGAAGGGGCAGCAAACAGGCGCTGGTGCGAAACTTCGATAATATTGCCGCCAGCCTCCCCAATGCTTTTGGAAATATCGGCCAGAACGCCCGGGCGGTCTGGAATTTCCATAATCAGGCGCAAAATGCGGCCATCACGCAGCATGGCGCGCAGCAGCGTGTTGGCCAGAATACGGCTATCAATGTTTCCGCCAGAAATAGGTAGGGCAACTTTTTTACCGCGGAACATATCCGGGTAAGTCAGCAGGGCGGCAAGCCCAGCAGCACCTGCGCCTTCACTTACCTGTTTGGCGCCCTCAGCCAGCAGGGTAATGGCGTTTTCAATAGCAGATTCAGAAACAACCAGAACCTGATCAACCAGCTTGCGGATAACCTCATCCGTTTGGCGGCCAATTTGCAGAACGGCAATACCTTCTGCAATGGTGGCGCCACCATTAGGGCGCGTGGCCGGGCCGGGGAAAGCACACAGAGAATCATACTTTTCCACCTGTACGCCAATCAGCTTAATATCCGGGCGCATGGCGCGGGCTGCCACGGCACAGCCAGAAAGCAAGCCACCACCACCAATTGGCACTACCAGCGCATCCAGCGGCCCGGCGTCTTGAAAAAGTTCCAGCGCACAGGTGCCTTGGCCCGCCATAACTGCGGGATCATCATACGGATGGATAAAGGTGCGGCCTTCACGCGCTTGCAGGTCTTCTGCAAACATCAGGGCTTCTGCAAAGCTTTCGCCTTCCAGAATAACACGTGCCCCCCAATTGCGGGTGCGCACCACTTTGCCTGCCGGTGTAAACTTGGGCATGACAATAACGGCATCAATACCCAGCAGGCTGGCATGGCGCGCCACGCCCTGCGCATGGTTGCCAGCAGATACGGCAATGACACCACGGCTGCGTTCTTCGGGGGAAAGCAGTGCCAGCTTGTTGGCGGCACCACGTTCCTTGAACGACCCAACAGCCTGAAGATTTTCAAGCTTAAGGGTAATATCAGCCCCAGTTGCCTTGGAAAGCGCGTGGGAAGCAATGGTGGGCGTACGGATCACATTGCCGCGGATACGATCTGCCGCGACTGTGACATCCTGAAACGTGATCATATTAGATGAATTTGACGGAAAGGATTTCGTAAGTCCGATCTCCACCCGGTGCGGGCACAGAAACGGTATCGCCTTCTTCCTTGCCAATCAGTGCCTTGGCAAGTGGGGAGGAAATGGAAATGCGGTGCTGTTTGATGTCTGCTTCGTGCAGGCCAACAATCTGGTACGTAATTTCCTTGTCCGTATCTTCGTCCACAAGGCACACAGTGGCCCCGAACTTGACCTGCTTGCCGGAAAGAGAGGTGGGCTCAATAACTTCTGCGGTGGAAATAAGTTCTTCCAGCTCCAGAATACGGCCTTCAATAAAGGACTGTCGTTCTCGTGCTGCGTGATATTCCGCATTTTCAGAAAGATCGCCGTGGCTACGGGCTTCCGCAATGGCGCGGATAACTGCCGGACGTTCTTCTGCTTTCAGCTTGCGCAGCTCATCTTCTAGCTGCAGCAGGCCCTTGCCCGTCATTGGAGTTTTCTGCAAGACGCATCCCCAGACTTAAAAAAGCAGCCGGAACCAGCGGGTTCCGGCGCAAAAGTTAAACAGTTACACGGGCAAGGCATAACCCGCAAAAGCAGGCTGCCACCCGAACATGGCTAAGGGGGTGCAGGCAGGTTATGCCTGCACCTTTAGCTTAGAATGTTCCACTAAAGTATGACTGAAGTGGCGCAACATCAAGCGGTCCTTCACGCATTGCCGCAATTGCATGAATTGCAGCCCGCGCGCCAGCCATGGTGGTGTAGTGCGGAATACCCAGCACAAGGGCAGAGCGGCGGATATCAAAACTGTCCGCTACAGACTGCGCACCCTGCGCCGTGTTGATAACCATCTGCACCTCACCAGAGCGAATGGCATCCACACAATGTGGGCGTCCTTCCAGCACCTTGTTTACAAGGTTTACCTCAATGCCGGAATCGCGCAGCTTTTTGGCTGTGCCGCGGGTGGCCATAATACGGAAACCCATGGAAGCCAGCAGGCGGCCTAGCGGCGGCAGTTGGGGCTTGTCACTTTCACGCACGGAAAGAAACACCGTGCCGGAGGTTGGCAGCTTAACACCTGCCCCAAGCTGGGATTTGGCAAAAGCGCGCTCGAAGGATGTATCCAGCCCCATGACTTCACCCGTGGAGCGCATTTCTGGCCCCAGAATGGTGTCTACTTCCGCAAAGCGGTTGAAGGGGAATACAGCTTCCTTTACCGCAACATGCGGCACCACGGCCCGATCATCCAGATTAAAGCCCGAAAGCTTGGCGCCAGCCATAACGCGCGCACCAATTTTAGCTACCGGCACGCCTGTGGCCTTGGCTACAAACGGCACGGTGCGGGATGCGCGTGGGTTTACCTCAAGAACAAAGATTTCCTGATCCTTGATGGCGTACTGCACGTTCATCAGGCCCACAATGCCCAGTTCCCGCGCCATGGCTTCTGTCTGGGCTTTTAGCTCAGTTACAATAGCGGGGGAGAGGGTATAGGGCGGCAGAGCGCAGGCGCTATCACCAGAGTGGATGCCTGCTTCTTCAATGTGTTCCATCACGCCAGCCACATACACATCTGTGCCGTCTGCAATGCAGTCCACATCAGCTTCAATGGCTTCGTTCAGGTAACGATCAAGCAGGATCGGGCCGGAAGAAATATCGTGCCCGGCCATTGTCAGCACATCGCGCATGTAGCGCTGTAGGCCGTTACGGTCGTACACAATTTCCATGGCGCGGCCACCCAGCACGTAGGAAGGGCGCACCACAACCGGATAGCCAACCTTTTCGGCCACGGCTTCGGCTTCTTCCGGCGTACGGGCAATGCCGTTTTCTGGCTGACGCAGGCCAAGTTTGTGCAACATGGTCTGGAAGCGTTCACGGTCTTCTGCCCGGTCAATGGCATCAGCCGGAGTGCCTAGCAGCGGAATGCCTGCGACTTCCAGAGCGCGGGAAAGTTTAAGAGGTGTTTGCCCGCCATACTGCACAATGCAGCCCTTAACCGTGCCTTTTTGCTGTTCGCAACGGATAAGGGAAATGACATCCTCAGCCGTGAGCGGTTCAAAATACAAACGGTCGGAAGTGTCATAGTCGGTAGAAACCGTTTCTGGGTTGCAGTTGACCATGATGGTTTCATAACCGGCTTCACGCAGGGCGTAAGCGGCATGAACGCAGCAGTAATCGAACTCAATACCCTGCCCGATACGGTTGGGGCCACCACCCAGAATAACAATCTTTTCCCGGTCTGTTGGGTTGGATTCACAGGTTGGCGGGGCAAACTGCCCTTCGTAGGTGGAATACATATACGGGGTGGAGGATGCGAACTCACCCGCGCAGGTATCAATACGCTTGTAAACCGGTGTTACACCAGCTTCTGCCCGCAATTTGGCCACTTCTTCAGGCTGCGTGCCGGACAGGCGAGAAAGCTGTACATCTGAAAAGCCGAGGGCTTTCAGGCGGCGCAGGCTTTGGGCATCCTTGGGCAGGCCGTGGTTTTCCACTTCCCGTTCTGCGTGAATGATTTTTTCCATTTCACGCAGGAACCAAGGCTCAAACTTGCAGGCTTCGTGAATGTCTTCAACCGAAAGACCAGCCCGCAGCGCCTGCGCGGCCATAAGGATACGTTCCGGCTTGGGCTGGGAAAGAGCCGCACGAAAGGCATCTTCTCCACCATCGCCGGGCTGTTCTACAGGGTCCAGCCCATGCAGGCCGGTTTCCATAGAGCGCAGGCCCTTTTGCAGCGCTTCGGGGAAGGAGCGGCCAATGGCCATGGCTTCCCCAACAGATTTCATGGAGGTGGACAACAGAGCCGGTGCGCCGGGGAATTTTTCAAACGTAAAGCGCGGGATCTTCACCACCACGTAGTCAATGGTGGGTTCGAAGGAAGCCGGAGTGGTGCGCGTGATGTCGTTTTTCAGCTCATCCAGCGTATAACCAACGGCCAGTTTGGCAGCCACTTTGGCAATGGGGAAGCCCGTTGCCTTAGAGGCCAGCGCAGAAGAGCGGGACACGCGGGGGTTCATTTCAATAACCACCATGCGGCCATCTTTGGGGTTAATCCCAAACTGCACGTTGGACCCACCGGTTTCCACGCCAATGGCCCGCAGGCAGGCAATGGAGGCATCACGCATGCGCTGATATTCTTTGTCTGTCAGCGTTAATGCGGGGGCAACGGTGATGGAATCACCCGTATGCACACCCATTGGATCAATGTTTTCAATGGAGCAGATGATAATGCAGTTGTCCGCCTTATCGCGCACAACTTCCATTTCATATTCTTTCCAGCCCAGAACGGATTCTTCCACCAGCACTTCCGTAGTGGGGGAGGCATCCAGCCCGGAAAGCACGATCTGGTCGAATTCTTCACGGTTATAGGCAATGCCACCGCCGGAACCGCCCATAGTGAAGGAGGGGCGGATAATGGATGGAAAGCCAATCTGCTTAAGCGCATCGTGCGCTTCTGCCAGCGTGTGGGCAATAAAGCTACGGGGGCTTTCAATGCCAATGGCATCCATGGTTTCACGGAACTTCTGGCGGTCTTCGGCTCGGTCAATCACCTCGGCGTCTGCGCCAATCAGTTCCACATTATGCTTGGTCAAAAAGCCCGATGCATGCAGCGCCATAGCGGTGTTCAGCGCTGTCTGTCCGCCCATGGTGGGCAGCACGGCATCTGGCTTTTCCTTAAGAATAATGCGTTCCACCACTTCCGGCGTAATGGGTTCCACATAAGTGGCGTCCGCAAGACCGGGGTCTGTCATGATAGTGGCCGGGTTGGAGTTTACCAGAATAACCCGGTAGCCTTCTTCCCGCAGGGCCTTACAGGCCTGTGCGCCAGAGTAATCGAACTCGCACGCCTGCCCGATAACAATAGGGCCAGCGCCGATGATGAGGATGGAGCGGATGTCTGTCCGTTTGGGCATGATACGTTCGTTCCCGTTATTTCTTGGCGCTGTTAAGGTCGATCAGGGTGACAAAGCGTTTGAACAGATAGAAGCTGTCAGACGGGCCGGGGCTGGCTTCGGGATGATACTGGACGGAAAACGCCGGATACTTGTCTGATGCCAAGCCTTCGTTTGATTCATCAAACAAGCTGATATGTGTGACGTGCGCATCGGCAGGCAGGGTATCGGCATCCACAGCAAAGCCGTGGTTCTGGCTGGTAATTTCCACGCGCTTGGTGGCCAAATCCTGCACCGGCTGGTTGGCTCCGCGGTGGCCGCGTTCCATTTTGTAGGTTTTGGCGCCCAGTGCACGGGCCAGAAGCTGATGACCAAGGCAGATGCCAAACAACGGCACGCCAGCATCCAGCACGGCTTTAATAGCGGGCACAGCATATGTGGCCGTAGCCGCCGGATCACCGGGGCCATTGGAGAGAAACACGCCTTCTGGCTTAAGGGCCAGAATTTCTTCACCCGTGGTGGTGGCGGGCACAACGGTTACGTCACACCCGGCAGCAACAAGGCAGCGCAAGATGTTGCGTTTTGCACCATAATCTACAGCAACAACCTTGCGCCGGTTTGTGGGGGCTTCCTTGCTGCCATTGGGCCATTCCCACACGCTTTTTGTCCATGCGTAAGGGGCGGCGCATGTTACTTCCTTGGCAAGATCCATGCCTTCAAGGCCCGGCCATGCTTTGGCTTCTGCCAAAATGGCATCCAGATCAAACTTGCCATCCTGCGGGAAAACCAGCGCAGCCGTTTGGGCACCCTTGTCTCGGATTTTTAAGGTGAGGGAGCGGGTATCCACACCGGCAATACCGGAAACACCGCGTTCCTTCAGCCACGCATCAAAGCTTTCCGTTGCGCGCCAGTTGGCTGGTGCTGTGGGGTCTTCCTTCACCACAAGGCCGCGGGCAAACACTTTTGTAGCTTCATCATCTTCTGCATTCGCGCCCACATTGCCGATATGGGGGAAGGTGAAGGTAATAATCTGCCCGGCAAAAGATGGATCAGTAAGTGTTTCCTGATACCCGGTCATACCGGTTGAAAAGCAAATTTCGCCAATGGAGGGTTTGGAGGTGAAAGCGCCAAAGCCTTTCCCCCACAATACGGTTCCATCTGCGAGAACAAGCGCGGCGGTGGCGCCATCGGGGCGGGCGTCGGGCATGGATGATCCTGTCTTGCTGTCTCCCGCATGGGGGGAGGGTCGGTCTGTCGGAATGGGTTGGAGGTCTTCCAGGGAAAGGCCTGTGGCCTGCGCAATAACGGGCCAGTGGCGGGGCGGAATGGCCTGCGCCTGCCGCCATTTGCGGATGGCTTCCGTGCCAACGCCTGTCAGCTTGGCTGTGGCGTCTGGGCCGCCAATCCGGGCGATAATGGTATCTATGGACAAGGGCATGTGCGTGCTTGTGCCTCCCGAAGCCGTCTTCTAGCACTCGATTTCCAAGGTGGGAAGAAATTTCCCACCTACAAGATGCTATGTTGTAAAGAGGTGGGAAGTTTTTTCCCGTAGTGTTGCATGCGTGCCGCGCAGGGGCGGAGAGGTTCTTTATTTTCCGTATGATGTTTTTTTGTGAATCTGGATGATATGGTGCGCCCGATTGCAGCACAGAAAGAGCGGAGCATATGGAAATGACATTACGTGAACGCCTGATGGCAGACCTGAAAACAGCCATGAAAGCAGGAGAAAGCGCCCGCGTGGCCACAATTCGGATGATTACGGCTAAGCTGAAAGACGTGGAAATTGCAGGCCGCGCCAAAGGGCAGGAGGGCTTGAATGAAAACGAAGCCATTGCGGCCCTGCGTGGGATGGTAAAGTCCCGCACGGAATCTGCTGGCATGTACAGAGAGGGCGGCCGCCCCGAGTTGGCGGAAAAGGAAGAAGCAGAAATCGAAGTGATCCGTGGCTATCTGCCGCCAGAAATGGATGAAGCTTCCTTGAAAGCTGCTGTGGATGAAGCTGTTGCCACCGTAAAGGCAGAAAGCCTGAAGGACATGGGCAAGGTGATGGCTGAACTGAAAAACAAGTTTGGCGTGGCGCTGGATATGGGCAAGGCCAGTGCTGCTGTAAAAGCGCGTCTGGGCTAAGCGTTTTTTAAACATCATATCTGCTGAAATAAGTATCAGCCCGATCTGAGGTGGTTTATGCCGCCTAATCGGGCTGCTTGATGAAACGGACAGTCAATGGCGATTGATTCAGCTTTTCTGGATGAATTGCGGGCCCGCACGCCCATTGCGTCCGTTGTCGGGCGCAGGGTCAAACTGGCCCGCTCCGGGCGGAACTGGAAAGGGTGTTGCCCTTTCCATGGTGAAAAAACGCCTTCCTTTTATGTGTATGATGATCACTTCCACTGCTTTGGCTGCGGTGTGCATGGAGATGTCATCTCCTTTGTCATGCAGATGGAAGGCAAAAACTTCCCCGAAGCTGTAGAGGAGTTAGCCTCCAGCGCAGGCATGGAAGTGCCAAAGGATACGCGCCGCACGCAGGAAGAAGTGGCGCATGTGCGCTCGCTGGAAGATGTGCTGGCGGCGACGCAGGAAATCTGGTCTCGCGCCTTATACAAGCCAGAAGGGCGCGCTGGACTGGATTATCTGCTGGGGCGCGGCCTCACGCGGGAAACGCTGGAAACGTTCGGCTTAGGCTGGGCAAGTGAGAAGCGGGGAGATCTGGTTTCTGCCCTCGCACTCAAAGGCATTACACCCGACATGATGGCCGAAGCAGGCCTGATGCGGGTGGATGAGCAAGGCCACCCCAAGGGTGAGTTGTTCTGGGGGCGTGTCACTTTTCCCATCCGGGATCGCAAAGGGCGTCTGGTTTCCTTTGGTGGGCGTATTCTGGGTGATGGGCAGCCGAAATACCTCAATGGCCCGGAAACCCCAGTTTTTTCCAAACGGCGGCTTTTGTTTGGGTTGGATCGTGCCCGCGCTGCTGTGCGTGCACCACGCCCCAAAGGTGTGGTGGCGCCGGATCTGGTGGTGGTGGAAGGGTATATGGATGTTATTGCCCTGCATCAGGCCGGTTTTACAGGGGCAGTTGCCCCACTGGGCACGGCGCTCACGCCTGAGCAGTTAGAGGCGTTGTGGCAGGTCGATCGTGCGCCCATTCTGTGTTTTGATGGTGACGCAGCAGGGCGGAGGGCAGCGGTTAAAGCGGCGGAAACGGGTCTGCCGTTGCTCAAGCAGGATTATTCCCTGCGTATCTGTTTGCTGCCTGATGGAGAAGACCCAGACAGCTTGGTGCGCACACGAGGGCGGCAGGCTGTAGCGGAAATGTTTGCCGCAGCGCAGCCTTTATCCGAAGTGCTGTTTGATTTGCTCAGCACTGGCGCCAATAATCCGGGGCCAGAAGAACGTGCAGCCTTGCGGCGTAGGCTGACGGAAGTTGCAGGCCTTATCCCAGATAAAACGCTGGCGTCTGAATATCGCTCCACGTTGCTGGATCGGTTTTTTACGACATTCCGGCGCGGTGGCGGCAAATGGAACGGGCCGCAGAGCCGTAAAGCCAACGCGCCTGCTTCTGTGCCCGGTGCTGTGCCAGTAAATATGGATCAAACGCGCGAACGCCAGCGCCTGATGCTGGAGTTGCTGCTGTTGCATCCTGTTCTGGTGCCGGAGGTGGAAGAGGCACTATGTCGGCTTGATTTACCAGAAGAATTTGCCGAGGTGCGCGCCCTTTTGCTTGATCTTTCTGCCGAGGGTGAGTTGCCAGATAATGCTGCGGCATTATATGCATGGTTGCAGGCACAAGGGGCGGAGGAAACCATTCGCGCTGTTGTGCGTGAAAGCTACTCTGCGATGTCGGAAAGTGATGCAGAAGACCCGGCACACACTGTTGCATCAAGAACACAGTGGTGGCATTTTTATGGTTTGCTCTACGGGCCGCAATTTATTCAGGAAGTAAATCGTGAGATTGCGCGTTTTGTTGAAAAAGGCGGAGATTCCGCTGAATGGCAACGGTTACAGGCGCGGCTAGAGGCAATGGAGCGCCTGAAACGCGGCGGTGTGGACGACACCGAGCTATAAGACAACGAATGTGTTCAGGGCGTGTTCCCCTTGACTTCACGCGCAGGATATCCCACGTCCTGCCCGCCCTGAAAAGAGAGCAGTACATAGTAAACTGGTCGTTCTGCATTCTGTTCGGATGCGGGCGGGGAGGAGCAGGTCTGGCATGGCGACAAAAACGGCATCAACCAACGCAGCGCAGGAACAGGATGGGGATACCACCCTGCTTGATACGCGGTCTTCTGCAGTCAAAAAACTGATTGCCAAAGGGCGTGAGCGCGGGTGCATTACGTTTGATGAGCTGAATGCCGTTCTCCCGCAGGACAAGATGTCTTCTGAACAGATTGAAGACATTATGGCTGTGCTGTCTGAAATGGGTATTCAGGTTGTCGAAAACGAAGATAACGACAACGAAGAAGCTGAACCCAAAAAAGCCGCCGCTGAAAGCGAAGATGCAGATGCGGAGGAAGAGGCTGAGACCGAAGCTGAAGCCGAAAGCCCAACCGGCAATGTAAATGCTGAAAGCGTAGGCCGCACGGATGACCCGGTGCGGATGTATCTGCGCGAAATGGGCACGGTGGAACTGCTCTCCCGCGAGGGCGAAATTGCTATTGCCAAGCGGATTGAGGCTGGCCGCGATGAAATGATTGGCGGCTTGTGTGAAAGCCCGCTGACATTCCGCGCCATCATCTCCTGGCATGAGATGATCCGTAACAATGAAATGCTGCTGCGTGACATTGTGGATCTGGAAGCCATGCAAAGCGGGGGCAACCCGCTAGAAGAAGGCGGAGACGGCACGTTTAACGAAGCCGAATCCGATTCGGACTCGGAAGAGGCAGAAGAGCCAGAAACCGAGGGCGAGGGTGATATTGAAAGCGAAGGCAGCGGCCTTTCCCTTTCTGCGCTGGAAGAAAAGCTTAAGCCGGAGATTCTGGCGCATTTTGATGAGATCGAACCGCTTTATGCAGCTCTGCGCAAGTTGCAGGTGCAGCGGATTGAAGCCCTGACATCTGGTGAAGATGTTGATGGGAATTTTGAAGAAAACTACGTTGCCCTGCGTGAAAAACTGGTGGGCAAGGTAGAGCAGGTACACCTGCACAATAACCGGATTGAAGATCTGGTTGCCCAGCTTAAACAGATGTTCCAGAAGCTAAACATGCTGGAAGGGCGCATGCTGCGTCTGGCAGAAAGCTGCCGTGTCTCGCGTGAAGATTTCTTGCTGAAATACCGTGGGCGTGAGCTTGATCCGGGCTGGATGGACATGGTTTCCGCCCTGTCTGGCCGTTCATGGAAAAACTTTGTGGCCAAGCACGCCAACACAGTGGTTGACCTGCGTGATCAGGTTGCGCAACTGGCGCAGGAAACGGGTTTGCCGATTGGTGAATTCCGTCGTGTGTATGCAACGGTTGCACGTGGTGAGCGTGATTCTGCCCGCGCTAAAAAGGAAATGATCGAAGCTAACCTGCGGCTGGTTATTTCCATTGCCAAAAAATACACCAACCGCGGCCTTCAGTTCCTTGATCTGATTCAGGAAGGCAATATCGGCTTGATGAAGGCGGTGGATAAGTTTGAATACCGCCGTGGCTACAAGTTCTCTACTTATGCAACGTGGTGGATCAGGCAGGCTATTACGCGCTCCATTGCGGATCAGGCGCGTACCATCCGTATTCCTGTGCATATGATCGAAACGATCAACAAACTGGTGCGCACATCCCGCCAGATGCTGCATGAAATCGGGCGTGAACCTGCTCCGGAAGAACTGGCTGAAAAGCTGGGTATGCCGCTGGAAAAAGTGCGCAAGGTGCTAAAAATTGCCAAGGAGCCCATCTCCCTCGAAACCCCGATTGGGGATGAGGAAGATAGCCATCTTGGTGATTTTATCGAGGATAAAACGGCTATTATCCCGCTGGATGCCGCTATCCAGACCAACCTGCGTGAGGCCACAACCCGCGTTCTGGCCTCTCTCACCCCGCGTGAAGAACGCGTGCTGCGTATGCGCTTTGGTATCGGCATGAACACCGATCACACGCTGGAAGAAGTTGGCCAGCAGTTTAACGTGACGCGTGAACGTATCCGCCAGATTGAAGCCAAGGCCCTGCGTAAGCTTAAACATCCAAGCCGTAGCCGTAAGCTGCGTTCCTTCTTGGATGATAACTGATCTAAACTTTAACGCCGAATCCACAACGCGCATGAAGGTGGTTGTTACCTTCATGCGCATGTTTTCTCCGCCGCAACACACACCTTTGGCTTTGCCTGAAGGATGGCACGTGCAGGAGCGTATTCAGCCCGATGTAGCTGGGTATCGGCTTTTGCAGGATCGGGTGGGGCGGGAATATTGTTGGTGGATGCGGCAGGCGGCATCAGATGCCACTCTGGCCCGTTTTTTGGAAACTGCACCCGTAAACATTGGCCTTCTACGGCAAGAACAGCAGATCCGTGGTTTTTTTGAGCTGGATCTGGCAGATCCGCAATCTGTAAACCTTTCTTATTTCGGGTTGTTTCCCGAGGCGATTGGCCAAGGGGTCGGGCGCGCTTTTCTGGATAACGTGCTGCGTTTGGCGTGGCGTGGCAGGCCGCATTCTGTGCGCGTAAACACCTGCACGGCAGATCATCCACGTGCATTGGCTTTGTATCAGCAGGCAGGCTTCAAGGTTATGCGGCGTGTAGAAGAGGTATGGGATGTGCCAGATCGGCTTGGTATTCCCGTTCCACAGCATCTGCGCGTGTGAATCTTTCTTGCTTTTGCCGCGTAAATATGATTGAGACTGCTCTTTCCCTGCCGGGTTCATGGCATTGGCCCGGCTATACCCGCAGCTTCAGATTTTAAAACTCTGTAGCACCGTAGGCCGGAAGGGTTCGGCACGGGTGGGTTGATTGTATCCGAAGGGAGTCAACATGCCACTTTATGAAACCGTGCTGATTGCGCGGAATGATATTTCCCAGCAGCAGGTGGATGCCATTCTTGATGGTATTGCCGCCCAGATTGAAGCCGATGGCGGTGCCGTGCGCAAGCGCGAGTACTGGGGCCTGCGTAGCCTTGCCTATCGTATCAAAAAGAACCGCAAGGGCCACTACGCTCTTCTGGGTCTGGAAGCACGTTCTGAACTGGTGAAAGAAATTGAACGCCAGCTAGCTCTGAACGAAGACGTTCTGCGTCTGCTGACACTGCGCGTTGAAGAAATCGACGAAGCTCCGTCTCCGGTTCTGTCCCGCAAGGGCGATGACCGTGGTGACCGTGGCGGCTTCCGTGGCCCCAAGCAGGCCGGTGGTCGTTTTGAAAGTGGCCGTGGCCGTCGCAGCGGTGGTGAAGACCGCAGCAACGCCGAACAGCCAGCTGACAACGCAGCAGCGGAGTAATCCAGAATGTCTGATACAATGGAAGTAAACCCCGCCGCCCGTCGCCCGGCTGTGGGTGCGCGTCGTCCGTTCTACCGTCGTCGCAAGTCTTGCCCGTTCTCCGGCCCCAACGCGCCGAAGATCGATTATAAAGACGTGCGTCTGCTCAGCCGCTTCCTGTCCGAACGTGGCAAGATCGTGCCGAGCCGCATCACGGCGGTTTCCGCAAAGAAGCAGCGTGAACTGGCACAGGCTATCAAGCGTGCCCGCTTCCTGGCTCTGCTTCCCTACGTTGTAAGCTGAGGGAGCGATCAATGGCTGCTACAGAAGTAATCCTGCTTCAGCGCGTCGAACATCTGGGTCAGATGGGCGATGTGGTGAAGGTGCGTCCGGGTTTTGCCCGTAACTATCTGCTGCCACAGGGCAAGGCTATTCGTGCAAACGATGATAACCGTGCCCGTTTTGAGCGTGAACGCGCTCAGTTGGAAGCACAGAACATCAAGCGTCGTGAAGAAGCTGAACGTCTGTCCGAACGGATGGAAGGTCTGGCTGTCATCCTGATCCGTCAGGCTGGTGATAGCGGCAGCCTGTATGGTTCCGTCAGCACGCGCGATGTTGCGCAGGCTGTTACGGAAGCAGGCTTTACCATTTCCCGTCAGCAGGTTTTCCTTGCGCACCCCATTAAGTCTTTGGGGCTGTATGAAGTGAAAATTGCGCTGCATCCGGAAGTGGTTGTGCCGGTCATCATCAACGTGGCGCGTTCTGAAGAAGAAGCAGAACGTCAGGCTCGTGGTGAAGCTGCTTCTCTTGAAGAAGAAGCTGAAATTGCTGGTGATGATGCCGTTGTTGAAGGCGAACTCATTACCGACCCAGCAGAAATTGCTGAAGCAGAAGCTGCACCGGCAGAAGCTAACGCTTAATTGCTGTTTGCATTTTCATGCGGAAGAAGCCCGGAAAATTCTTTTCCGGGCTTTTTTTTTGCGCGTATGCTGCAATTAATTTTCTGAAGGAGACGCGGGATGAAGCAAGTTCTTGATCGCATTCTGCAACACTTTATCGCAGATGGTCAGTTGCAGGTGCGCTGGCCAGATGGAAGCGCAAGCCTTTATAAAGGCCGCAATCCCGGCCCTTCAGCTGGCGTAGTACTGCATAATCAGGCTGCCGTGCGGGCTATGGTGATGAACCCGGGGCTGGGTTTTGGTGAAGCTTATATGGAGTCTCACCTCGATCCGTTGGAGTGCACGCTTTACAATCTGCTGGATGTGCTCATGCTTAACGCCATGCGTCCGGGTGGCCATGTGGCGGAACGTCTGGCATCGGCTCTGCGGTATGTGCGCCGGGGGTGGATACAGTTTAACCCAATCAAGCGTGCACAGCAGAATGTGGCGCATCATTATGATTTGGATAACCGCCTGTATTCTTTGTTTTTAGATAAAGATTGGCAATATTCCTGCGCTTATTTCCGGCATGGCACAGAAACGCTGGATGAGGCACAGGCCGCCAAAAAACACCATATTGCCGCCAAGCTGCTGTTAGATCGGCCGGATTTGGAAGTGCTGGATATTGGGTGCGGTTGGGGGGGGATGGCCCTTACACTGGCCAAGGATTACGGCGCTATTGTTACAGGCATTACTCTTTCTCAGGAGCAGTTGGCTTTTGCACGCCAGCGCGCCAAGGATGAAGGGCTGGAAGGACGTGTGCGGTTTGAGTTGCTGGATTACCGCAACCTACATCGGCGGTTTGACCGCATTGTCTCAGTTGGCATGTTCGAGCATGTCGGTGTAGGGCATTACCGGCAGTTTTTTGATGTCATCAAAAACGCACTGGTGGATGATGGCGTGGCACTTGTGCATTCTATTGGCCGGAGTGATGGGCCGGGCACAACAAACCCGTGGGTTAACAAATACATTTTCCCCGGTGGGTATTCTCCAGCGTTAAGCGAGGTTTTTGCCGCTGTTGAGCCTACAGGCTTGTGGGTGACTGATTGTGAAATCTTGCGTCTGCATTACGCAAAAACAATTGCCATCTGGCGTGAGCGTTTTGCGGCCAAACGGGCAGAAGCGGTTGCGTTGTATGATGAACGCTTTGCCCGGATGTTTGAGTTTTATCTCAACGCCGCAGAACTGGCTTTCCGTGTGCAGGGGCACATGAACTTTCAGCTCCAGCTTTCTCGTTCTATTTCTGCCGTGCCGTTTACGCGGGATTACATTGCCGCAGCAGAAAAAGAATAAGGCGCTTTATTGAGCCGATAGCGCAAAATGCGCACGTGCCAAGCGGTCAAACTCTGCAATATCCAGAGTTTCCGCGCGGCGCGTGCCATCTATTTCTGCTGCTGCCAAAAGCTTATCACCGTTCAGGCCTTTTAAGGCTCCGCGTAGCATTTTGCGCCGCTGCCCAAAGGCTGCTGCCGTTACGCGTTCCATTGCTTTAAAAAGAGCAGGCGCGGGTTGTTGGGCATGAGGCGTAATGCTGGCAACCGCAGACCATACGGCTGGGGGCGGTGAAAACGCACCCGGCGGCAGCTTCATAACAATCGCACACTCTGCACACCATTGGGCCAGCACAGCCAAGCGTCCGTAATGTTGGCTGTTGGGCGCGGCGCAAATACGTTCAGCCACTTCCCACTGGAACATGAGTGTCAGCCGTTCCCACGCGTTGCCTTGTCGTAGCCAGCCAATAAGCAAAGGTGTGGCCACATTATAGGGCAGATTGGCAATAATCTGCCGTGGTGCGGCGCAAAGCTCTGTAAGGTCACACTTTAGCGCATCGGCTTCCACCACCTTGAGGCGGTTGGGGTAAAAACCTGCCAGTTCCTGAATAACCAGCACGGCGCGGCTATCCAGTTCCACTGCGGTTACAGATTCCGCAGGGCTATTCAGTAAAGCGCGTGTTAAACCACCGGGGCCGGGGCCAACTTCCACAACGTGGCGGCCTTTTAAGTTACCTGCCAGTGTTGCAATGCGTTCTGTAACACTCGGATCAAGCAGAAAGTGCTGGCCGAGGGCTTTGCGTGCATCCAGCCCATGCCGATGGATAACATCGCGCAGGCTTTCCAGAGGGGCAGACAGGGCCTTATACCCCCTTTAGCTTAATGTGCTTGTCAATAATAGCGCGGCGGTGCAGGTCACTATCCAACTGGCGGGCGGCCTGTTCCACGCGTTCATTCATCAACTGGTCAGCAATTTCGCTGGGTGAGCGGTTGGAAAAGTTCTTTTCCTTTTTGGTGCAAACCATCAGCAGATCAATCCCATCGCGCGAGACCAGAGGGCGGGAGACCTTGCCTTCGGGCAAATCAGCCAGCAGAGATTGCATTTGTGGGTTCAGGCGTTCCAGCGGCATTTCACCCGGATCTGTGGGGCGCTTTTCGCCTTCGGCCTTGTTAAGGGCCTCCATTTCCGTGCAGCTATGAGTGTTTTGAATAACCTGCATGGCTTTTTGCAGGGTAGATTCCTGCTGCGGCGTAATGTGCTGCGGGTCTAGCGGTGTATCAAAGGAAAGGAATACCTGCCGAATGGTAATCAGGTGGCCCATTTCGTGCCCAATAACACGCTTGCCATTAAGGGTGATGATAACATACCCGCCCGGCACTTTGATGGGGTTAGAAATAGCCCCAACGCCCACGGGCATTTGCCGTACCACCTGCACAACGGCCGGGTCTAGCTCATCTTCCTGTACCCAGCCCATGGAACCACCATCCAGCGCTGTCTGACTTTGGGAAAACTGAGCTGCTACAATGGGGAAGGGCGCACCCTTACGCAGTTCCTGAATAACGGTGTTGGTAAAGTCCAGCTCTTCCTGATCGTGCCGGGGATCTTCCACTTTTACAAAAATTTCGGCCAGTTCGTATTCTGTGCGGCCTTCTTCGCGCTTGAGCGCAGCCTGACGTTGGGCAATATCCTGTGCAGATACGCGTGAGCGCGCACCAAGCTCCTGCCGTAGTACCTGAATCCAGCCAATCTGCACCCGGATCTGGTCGATCAATGTGGTAAGAGACACGCCATCTTGTGCCAGATGCTCGCGCAGGGTGCCTTCGGGCATGCCGTTGCGCCGCTCAATATTGGTAATGGCGCCTGCAATCTGTTCGGGCGGCACATTGATATGGCGGCTAAGAATTTCCTGCGTGCGCAGGCGTTCATCAATAAGCTGGCGGATAATTTGGGGCCGCAGCCGCGCCATCAGATCTGGCGTAAGGGGCAGGCCGGTAGAAAGGGCAAACAGTTTGCCGCGGTTATCAACATCGCGCTTGGTAAGCGGAATACTGTTGATAACAGCAAGAATCATATCATCTGGTTCAGGCTGGGCAGGCGTTGCTGTTTGCTGCGTTGCCGCGCTGGAGGTGTGCCGTGTTGCTGCCTGCGCATACGGTGCGCCAGCAATGGCCGGAACGCTAAGCGCGGCAAGGGAGCAACAGGCCAGTGCAAGGGAACGCAGGCGCATACGGAACAGTCTTTCAGCTTTCTGCCAGATCGGGAACTCTGTTCCCTGATACCGGAGCGCGAGGCATTTTTGAAGCAGTTCTTACTTAAGGCCGAAAGACCCAAGCGTTTTCAGGCTAAGGGTGAACAGGAAGGTAGAGTTACGCTGCTGCCCACCAATGGTGGTGTACTGCTTGAGATACATGAAATCGAGGCCGAAGCAGTCATTCGTATATCCAATATCTCCACCCAGAGAGACAAATTCACGGCGGGAGAGGCTGCGGCGCGCAAACCCGGAAAGATGCCAGTTATCCCAGTCGGAGGAGAAACCGCCGCTGATTTCGTTTGTGCGTACAGTGTAAAGCTGGTTCGGGCTATAGGAGCGATAGTTGGTGGCAAAGTAGTAATAGGGGGTAACGGGTTCATACACATACCCGCCACGGATACGGAAATGCGGCACCCCGGCGCTGAACAGGGCATCACCAAAGTTGAATTTGCCGGTATAGGGATCAAGCCGCATACGGGCGTTGAAATCAAAATACTCGTTTGGTGCTACACGGGCACGCGCCACAATGTCTGAGGCATGATGGTCTAGCCCAGAATAGGGCAGGCGGTCATGTTCGATATGTTCCTGGAAGCTTTCACCGGCCAGAAGATCCACTTCGTGGCCATCCCATGTCCAGTTGGCATGCACCCCGATATTGCCGCGCAGGCCGCCATCCAGCCTGTCTGTGCCCTGATAGCGGTTAAGAGAAAACAGGGTTGAATCCGTAAATTCATAGGACATGCTATCTTCGTTCGGAATCATGTCCGTTGCGCCCATGCCAGTATTGGGGGCGTAAATGGCTTGCACAATGGGTTCTATCAACTGCGTGCCGCGGCCATGTTCAAAGCTGCGGACAAACGGCCAGTTGGTTTTTAACGCAATGGTAGGCAGAACTTGCCCGCTTACAACTGTACGGGCTGTTTTGTAGTAGTTGGGCTGCTGGTACAGCTTGCGGGCGCGGTAGACCATGGAATCAAGCCGCAATGTCAGCAGGAATTGCTGCCCTTGGCGGGAACGCCACAGCCTATCCCAGTTTAATTGCAATTCACCGCGCTGATCGGCAGACCCGTTTTCACGATATACGTAAAAATCGGTGGTGTTTACGCTGGTGCGGCCGCCCAACGCATCTGGCTGGCCAACAAAGCTATATGTATAACGCGGCAGCGCCCACGGCAGATCGGTGTTGTGAATGACACCTTTGTTCAGGCCCTGATAGTACTGCCCATCAATACGGGAGTAAGAACCTGTGCCAAAGCCTTCAATATAGGCGTTGGAGTTTAGGGTATCAGACCCATAACCCTGCACACGGTAATCGCGCATATAGTCAGCAGAGGTGGCCAGATTGATGTTGGCTCCGGCGCGCCAGTGCTTGTTTATGGAGAACTGGCCACGGGCAAACAGATAGCCCTGCACACCATGGTTACCGCCACGGCCTACATCATCACCAAAGCCGTTGGTGTAGCTGTTACTGCGATGCGTATCGTAAGCCAGACCGCCCTGAATGTTGATCTTGCCGAAGTTAAAGAAGTTTCGGTACTGCGCGCTGATCTGTGGTCCTGTTTTGGTGGAGAACAGGCCCTGCACGGTCATGTCGGACTGATCATCAATCACCCAGTAATACGGGATAGTGAAATACGTGCCCAGATAACGGTCATGCGGTGTAATGCCGGGCATAAGGAACCCGCTGTGCCGCTTGGCTGAGGGGTCCGTCATGGAGAAGTAGGGCAGGTAGATGACCGGAATACCCAGAATATCCAGATACGCATCACGGAAGTCGATTTTCTGGTGTTCCAGATCCTGCGTGGCGTCATAAGCGCGGAACTGCCAGAAAGGCGCGCGGGTTTTATCTTTTTCGCAGATTTCACAGGCCGTATAAACGGCGCGGCTCATGACGTTAATCTTGCCTGCTGTACGCCGCAGGCCGTTGGCTGCCAGCTTGGCGTTGTCCTGCATGGTGGCATTCACGTGCATCATGATACCATCCTTCATGCCGCCCGAAAGCTCGGCATAATGGGTGTACAGCACGGAACCATCTGGCTGAATGGTGGCTACATTTCCACGTGCGGCTATAACACCGGTATCGCGGTCATATACAATGCGGTCTGCTCGCAGCACATGGTCGCCCTGCCAGACCTGGACATTGCCAGTCCAGGTAACGGTGTGCTCAACATCGTTGTAGTCAACCTTATCGGCCTGAAAGGTTGCCGGTTCATCGGGAGATGTCGGGCGGCCGGTATCAAGGTGCATCACCTGCGGGCGGAACTGCGCGTGGGCATGTTTGGGCAGGTTGAAAAGAAGGCACGCGGCCATGCTCCCCAATGCGGTGGCCGCACTGAGGGTGGAACGACGGCGCAACAAAGGGTTGCGGAAAGGCCGGCGAGCCACGGTCAATCAGCCATCCTCCAAATGAAGCAGTAACGAAACAGCCAGACATAACCCGGCCAGCGTAGGGGCCCATGCAGCTAGCATCGGCGGAAGTGCCCCCGAATTCCCGAACTGCTCTGCAACCTTGGATACGGTGAAAAGCAGAAAACCCGCCGCAACGCCAGACCCGATCATGCGGGCAACGCCCCCGCGCCGAGATGGACGCATGGAAAACCCCGCCGCAACCAGTGCCATCGTGCCCGCTAGCATGGGCAATGCCAGCAGGGACTGAAAATGAATACGATGGCGAATAGATGAGAAACCTGAGCGATCAAGCAAGGAAATAAAGCCCGGCAGCGCCCAGACAGAAAGCGTTTCGGGGGAAGAAAAACTTTCCTGCACGCGGTTAACCGTTAAATCTGTAGGCAGATCAATCTGGCCAACGTGGTGCAACAAATCATTGGGCCGCACCACAGAGGCATCACTTAAAATCCATTTCAATGTTCCCAGATAGCCTTCGGGAGCTTCGATTCGCATCATCAGCTTGTCCTGATGATCAAGACGGAACACGCTCACATTACGGATACGGAGCAAGCCATCCTTAAGCTGCACGCCACGCGCATGTAGCATGGCAACGCCGTGCGGATCGTACTGACTATCTGATTGCCGTAGCCATAAAGACCCGCTGGACAGGCTGAGCGGCCCACCACCAGTACGCAGGTATTGCTGATCCAGCTCTTCCGCCCGGCGATACATGGATGAAGACACCGGAGAAATCAGGGTGGTGAAAAGAGCACCAATCAGCATGGCGCAGGCTACCGGAGCGGTAAGAAACTGCCATGCGGAAATACCAGCAGCGCGCGCCACAATCAGTTCGGAAGAACGCGTAAGCCGCCAGAAGCAGACAATCCCGCCCAGCAGCATGCCAAAAGGTAGGATTTCCGTGGCAAAATAAGGCACATGAAGCGCTGCAATTTCTGTTACCACATTGGTGGAAACATCTGGCTTGGTGGCGACACGGCGCAACAGGTCAATAAAATCAAACAGGCAGACAATGCCGGTTAGGGAGGCAATCATCGCCACAACGGAAAACACAAACTGCCGCGCAATATAGCGGGAGAGGGTAACGGCAACAATCATCAGGCCGGAAGCCCCTTCAGTTCTGTGTCAGGCGGGCAGAGGCGCGGTCTGCCAGCATTTCCGGAATGAATAGTATGCCTGCGCATATCAGCCCCGGCAGTAATGCCACAAGCGGAATAAGCGGGATAAGGGCCATGTTTCGGCTGGCCAGGTTTTGCAGCAACAGGTTAATGGCCAACAGCCCCACAACAGTCAGCACCGCAGCAAGGGGCCGCTTGATATTGCCGTAGCGCGAAAAAGCTCCACGCAGCACGGCAACCAGCCCCACCATGGCAAAGGAAAAGCAGGTAAGAGGGGATGTAAGGCGGCGCCAGCCTTCTACCTTGAACTTGCCTGTATCGCGCACAGAAACCTGTTGTGGATCTGGGTGCAGCAGTTCCCCCAAAGACATTTCAGCAGCATCCCGAAAGCGGGCATCTTCCTGATGTGCGGAAGACAAATCCATGGAATCCTGCTTGAAAACCAGCATGTTCAGGCGACCTGTCTTATGGTCGATCACCTGTCTGGAACCATCGTACAGGATCACGCGGGGGGTATCATTCACGATCATCATGGACCCATGATTGGCCAGAATTGTGGCCTGATTCCCCGGTTGCCGATCATCCTCCACCATAATGCCGTGCAGCGTGCCATCGTGGCTGCGCGAACGGATATAGACCGTCATGGCATCCGAAACCTTGGTGAACACGCCCTCTTGCAGCATGAAGGCCGCCATCTTGTTGCGGATATCAAATTCGTATTGCCGGAAGGCGTGGTAGGATGTGGGCACAATCCACAGGTTCAGCAAAAAGCCCATTATGGTGGCCATAAGCGCACAGCCCAGCCCGGCCTTTGCCAGCGCAAACTGTGAAAGCCCCGCCGCCTGCATAACCGTAAGTTCGCGGTCTCCCGCCAGCCGTTGATACACAAACAGGCTGACCACAAAAGTGGTAATGGGCAGCACCACCGCCACAAAGGAAGGGATGAGCAGGCTTGTGAGTTCAATAAACACACGCAGGGAAAGCCCTCTGTCCACCACCAGAGAGACAAAGCGCAAAGACTGCATAAGCCAGATGAGCGCGGCCAACCCCCCGGTGGTTGCCAGCAGTGCCACCAGAAGCTGGTGGAACACATACCTGTCCAGCGTGAGGAAACGCGATTTCAGCCAAGACTGAAGTGAACGGACGGTCATACGTCTGTTATCTACTTCACCTGTGCGGGAGGCAACAGCCTTATCATGCATAAAGCAGGTGCAAGCATGTTGCTCCGGTGTGGTTTTTCTTGAAAACTGACAGTTTTATTGGCGCAAACTCTCAAAATTCCGCAATTTCTTTTTTCGCTTTTCGCGGAATTTCTAGAATAGAAGAATCACACCACCAGCAGCCGTGTTGTCGCTTTCCTTGTAAGGGCCGTGGGCGGCAGACGATGTATGTGTGTATTCACCCACCAGATTCAGCCAATCTGTCAGCTTGTAAAAAACAGCCCCAACTTCAGACTGGTTGCGCCGCACAAGAGTAGGGCTGTTTTCTCCCGGAGCCTGATACAGGTTGCTTACGCCGTAACTGCCCACCAGCTTGAGCCTTTTGGTAACGTGGTAGGCCCCCTGCACGTAATACCCTTCGGATGCACGTTTGCGGCCATTTTGCCCCACGCCATCAAAGAACAGCCCGGTGGTACCCAAGCCGCTGCCGCGATAGTAGTAGGCGACACCTTCAAGCGGACCATAGGTAACTTTGGTGCCAATATCGCCCGCTTCTGCCATTGCGCCCTTGCGGCTGTCTGTATTCAGCAAAGTGCTTTGCAGGCCCTGCTGATGCTGAATAAGGAAGCTGGCCCAGATGCGTGTCTGCACCTCGCCAACCTTGAAATCATACGTAACCTTGCCCTGCACCATGGGGGAGGAATGATGCTCGGATGAGGCAGACAGATCGCCCCCGGCAAAATTAAATTCATCCAGCGGCTGGAAGATACCGACAGTGCCTTGAAAACCGTGAATGGTGGGTGAGGCGTAGGAAATCTGCGGAATCCAGTCTGCGTACACATAACCCACACCAATGCGGCCCAGAGATGTGTTGCCCGGAGCTGCGTTGTTGCCGGAAGCACCGACGCTGAGCAGCGTGGCATCGTTCAGAATAGCGTCGGAGCCAAACAGCGCCAGATCACGCCCGACCTTGAATGTGCCGATATTCTTGTTGCCAAACGTAACGTAAACCTGACGCAGATCGATACCAGCAGTGCCAAGCCCAACGGGGCTGCCGCCTGTGTTGGCGTTAAAGGCCCCGTTTTTGGCGTTATCAATACCCGGATACATGCCCAGAACGGCAGAAATATCCATACCGCGCTGCACGGTGCTAAGCTTGAGCACAAAGCCAGCAGGGAGCAGACCGTTACGCACAGCAGAAGAATCAAACCCGCTGGAACCGGTGGAAACACCCCCAGCCACGGCTTGCCCGCCAGCGGGGCTGTTGTAGGTGTAAAAGCCGTTCACAAAGCCAGAAAGGTTGATGTTGATGGGGCCTGCCATAAAGGTAAGCCCTTTGCCGGGCACGTATTTTGCCACCCGCACCACATCGTCGCCTTTAAGGGATTTGGCAGCTTCTTCGGCAGAACGGGCGCTGGCTTCTGCGCGTTCTGCGGCACTTTCGGCCCGCATGCCGGAATCTTCTGCACCGGGGTCAAACTTGATGCCGGGTTCGTATTCATCACCGCCAGCCCCATGCCCGGCATGGGCCACCATGCGGTGCCGTGTGCCCGAAGCCGCTGCCGTGCGGCCAGAGCCTGAACCACCTCTGCCGCCTGAAGATGCACGCTCGGTTTGTGCTGGAGCGGCGTGGCGCACGTGTTTGGCGAGCAGCGTATCGTATTCATGCTTGGTTAGGCTGCCTTTGGCGCGCAGCACATCCAGCAGATCGCTATAATCATCAGCCAGAGCAGCTTTGGGCAGCATGGCAGGCGAACCAGCAACCGATGCGGCCATAACCGTGGCAACCAGCGCCTTTTTTCCCGATGCCATAAAACCGTGCTCCCCTAAAAACCTGCTCTCTCTTACTGTGGATCAGATTTCCTGCCGTCAATACGGCGTAAAAAGGCAGCAGCTTTGTGAGCCAAGAGGGCAACGATGCAGCAAAACCGAACGCATTGGTAGGAAAATCCCCATTCTACACTGCTGCGTAAACAGCAAAACGTATTGGTTCCATAATGGAATGGGATAAATATAATTCTTTAATATCAAGGAAATAGACGATTATTTTTTGCGTTCGAAGCAGAATGAAAAACAGTATGAATTAAAAATGACGTAAGCAGTTTTGACGATAAAATGCTATATATACAGCACAAAAAGTGAAGAAAAGTGTGCTTGCAAAAGTTCCACTCATCACGGAATTTTTATTGTTATAACAATAATTTACGTCATTTCTTGAGGGTGTTTTTGATTGGCGACGTAAAAGGGTGCGAAAATTTCCCCGTAATTGCAGTACTTTGCATCATAATTTGCCATTATGCCGCCGTGTTCGCGCCGCACAGCACATTTTGGTGTCTTGAATTTAAACTTAGCTGGGCAGGGCAAGTGGTTCTGCCAAATCAGTAACGAAAGCAAACACAGTGTCGGCGGAAAAAGAAAAACACAGTCAGGCTTGGCCACACAGCGCTCAGCAGCAAGCTTTTTCTGCTGAGCCCATTATAACGGTGCCGGATGAGGAACTGCCACATTATGCCGGGCGGCCCGTGGCGTTTTTAGTGCGTTACATGCGGCATAGGCCTGTGGGGCATGCGTTGGTATTTGGCTCTGTTGGATTGGCTATTGGCTGCATTGTGCTTTCATCTAACGGTATCCGCCGCCTGGTGGATCTCATGACAGGCACATCCCCTACAGGGGATGTTATGGCCGTATGGTCTGCCGTTGGGGTGCTGATTGGCCTGATTGTGGCAGACAATATCTCGTGGCGTATTGCCGGGTGGTTTGCTGCCCGCACTTTTGTAGCGGTTACGGGGGATATCCGGCAGGATCTGTTCCGTTTTCTAACAGGCCATTCTCCCGCCTATTTTGCAGACCGTATGCCCACATCGCTTGCTGCACGTATCGCTACCGCTGGCAATGTGAGTTTCACCATAGAAAACTTGCTGGCATGGAGCGTATTGCCCCCTAGTCTAAATGTTCTGCTTTCTGTTGTGCTGATGTTGTCTGTCAGCACCATTATGGGCAGCGTGACAGTAGTGCTGGCCATTGGGCTATGTTTGCTGATGTTCCGTCTGGCCGTAAGGGGCCGCACTCTGCACGGAGATTACGCAGCCGCAGCCGCCGGGCTGGAAGGTGAAACGCTGGATGTTATGGGCAATATTGCACTGGTGCGGGCCTTTGGCATGCGCAACCGTGAGCGCGAGCGTTTTAATGCCCTCACGCAACGGGAAATGGGCGAACGCCTGAAGTCTCTGCGTTACATGGAAAAGCTGCGCATGATCCATGCGTTGCTGACTGCGGTGCTCACTACGGGTTTGCTCATTTGGGCCGTGTTGCTGTGGCAATGGCAGCAGGCAACCGTTGGGCAGGTGGTCATGATTATTACGTTGGGCTTTGCCATTCTGCACGGCACGCGGGATCTGGCTTTGTCTATGGTGGAAACCATCCAGCATAACGCACGGTTGTCCGAAGTGCTTTCCTCGCTACTTGTGCCGCATGATATGCCAGATGCTGAAAATGCCGTGCCGATGAAAGGCCCAGTGTTGGGCGATGTGCAGTTTCAGGATGTGGTGTTTGCGTATCCTGGTGGCGCCGCAGTGCTGGACCACTTCAATCTGCATATTCAGGCAGGCACCCGCGTAGGGTTGGTGGGGCGTTCGGGCTCAGGCAAAAGCACGGTGCTGGCCCTGTTGCAGCGCATGCGCTTTGTGCAGTCTGGTAGTGTGTTGATAGACGGGCAGGATATTCGCGATCTTACAGAAGATGCACTGCGGGCCTGCCTTTCCATTGTGCCGCAGGATGTCTCCTTGTTGCATCGCTCTGTTATGGAAAATATTCGCTACGGCAGGCCAGATGCCACAGATGCAGAAGTGCGTGCCGCAGCAGCCGCTGCCGGGTGTGCCGCATTTATCGACGAATTGTCTGAAGGGTTTGCTACCATTGTAGGAGATAGGGGCGTAAAACTGTCTGGCGGGCAGCGCCAGCGTATTGCCATTGCACGCGCCTTTTTACGCAATGCCCCTATTCTTATTTTAGATGAAGCCACAAGCGCGCTGGACACAGAAAGCGAACAACACGTACAGCAAGCACTAGACAGGCTGATGGTTGGGCGCACGGTTATTGCTGTAGCGCACCGGCTTTCCACCTTACAAAACTTTGACAGAATCGTTGTGATGCAGGAAGGCAGGATTATCGAGGATGGTTCTCCTGCGCAGCTTGAACAGCAGGATGGCCCGTATCGGCAGTTTCTTAACAGGCAGATGACACACGCATAATGACAATCATACAAACACCACAGGCGTGGAAAAACCTGCGACCCGAAGGGCGGGGCGAAGCACGAGGTGCCCTTGCAGCCTATGCTTACCAGCAGATACGCGACAGGCTGATTTACTGTCATTATCAAGGTGGTGAGCGCTTGGTTTTGCGCCCGCTTGCGGCTTCATTGGAGTTAAGCCCAACTCCAGTGCGCGAGGCGCTGTTGCGCTTGGTTTCAGAACAGGCGCTGGAACTGGATGAACGCAATACAGCCCGTGTGCCGACCACCACGCGCGCACTGTTTTTAGAAATTCATGGTGTGCGGGGAGATCTGGAGGGCCGTCTTACCCGAGATCTGGTTACGCACATTACCCAAGAACAGATTGCGGTGCTGCGCGAAAAGCATCGGGACTTTATTGTGGCATATGAAAACGCAGACCCGCATAAGACCGCTGTGGCCAATGCTATTTTCCATAGCACGGCAGCAGGTTTTTCCCGCTTGCTGTTTACCGTAGGGATTATTCGCGGGCTGTGGGCACGTATGGGGCCAATTTATGCAGCAGCTAACAGCTTGCCTACAATGAGCCCAGCAGACCCAAACCATCCGCATCTGCAAATTCTGGCCGCGTTTGAAAAGCGCGATGTTGAGGCCGCAACAGATGCATTGCAGCGTGATTTTCTGCAAGCCAGAGAATGGCTGGAACCTTTGTTGCCAGAAGAACAGCCAGTAACAGTTTGAATTTGAAGTAAAAATACACAAGCCTGCCAGACCGGCAAGGGTCAGGCAGGCTTGTGTATCTGTGTGCGGCGTAAAGCCCCGCAGTCAGGCAGGTTTAGGCTGGTTTGGTTTTGCCACCAGCCGGAGGTTTGCCAGATGCCGCAGTTTTGGCTTTGTTATCCGCTTTGTCTTTGTCTGACAGGCCCGGAACTTCCACATCAATTTCCAGCATGGAACAATGCGCGCCACGATCCAGCTTGATCTGAACCTTGTCCTGATCAACCGCAACGTGCCGTTTAATAACTTCCATGATCTCGCGGTGTAGCTGAGCCAGCAGGTCATCCTTGCCGTCACCTACACTGATGCGTTCATGCGCCAGCAAAATCTGCAACCGATCCCGCGCAACGGGGGCGGAGGAGCGGCGTTTAAAGAGGTTGGAGAGGAAGGTCATGAGACTCTCCGTTTGAACAGCCAGTCAAACAGGCCTTTGCGTTCAGTTGGAATGGTAACTTCCACTTTTTCACCCAACAGGCGGCGCGCTGCTTCTGCATAGGCGCGGGCTGGAGCGCTTTCCGGTTCGGCAATCGTAACAGGGGCGCCCACGTTGGATGCTTTCAGAACATCCGGGCTTTCTGGAATAATGCCAAGCAGTGGAATGGAAAGAATTTCAAGCACATCATCCGTAGCCAGCATGTCACCGCGTGCGGCGCGCTGCGGGTCATAACGTGTCAGCAGCAGGTGCTTATCAATTTTCTTGCCGCTTTTGGCCTTTTCCGTTGTGCTATCCAGCATCCCGATCATGCGGTCACTGTCTCGCACAGAGGAAACTTCCGGGTTGGTGACAATAACAGCCATATCAGCATGGTGCATGGCCATTTGTGCGCCACGCTCAATACCGGCGGGGCTATCACAGATGACCCAGTCAAACTTTTTACGAAGTTCTTCAATAACCTTGGCAACGCCCTCTGTGGTCAGGGCATCTTTATCCCGCGTCTGGGAGGCTGGTAGAAGGGAGAGGGTATCAATCCGCTTATCCTTGATAAGCGCCTGCGCCAGATTGGCGTCACCCTGAATAACGTTAATCAGGTCAAACACCACGCGGCGTTCCGCCCCCATAACCAGATCAAGATTACGCAGCCCGACGTCAAAATCTACCAGCACGACTTTCTGGCCGGTTTTGGCCAGTGCGGCTCCCAAGGCTGCGGAGGTTGTGGTTTTACCCACACCACCCTTGCCTGACGTGACGACCAGAACCTTTGCCATCAGTATTCCTTTTTATATCTCTGCGGGGTCATACGGATGAAGCCATGATGACCTTGTATGGCGATAACATGACAAGCTGCACCTAAAAAGAAAACTGCCAATATCTATTTAGTCTTAGTTTTCTTTTTATTTATTTTCTTACGGCAGCGGACGGAACAAAAGTGCCTCCCCCGAAAGCAGAACCTGTGCGGGCTTTTCTGTGCAGGCGGGGTCCATTTCTTCCGCCGTGGCATAGAATCCATCTATGGCCACAAGTTCGGCGGCCAGATTGCGGGTGTAAATCCGGGCATTGCCGTGCCCGCCAATACCTGCAATGGCCCGCCCGCGTAAGGCGCCATAAATATGGATAGACCCCCCGGCAGAAACTTCCGCCCCAGAGGCCACAGCCCCCAGAATAACCACATCGCCATCTGGCCAGACAATATGCTGGCCGGAGCGTACGGGGTCTTCTATCAGCAGGGTTGTGGGGGGGGGTGGGCCTTCGGGTTCTTCTTCTGGTGCGGTAATTGGGCCCGAAGAGCGACCCCCCACCGGGCTTTCAGGCCATTCCCAATCTGCTACGGCAGGCCATGAGCGATCACCGTTTTCTATGCCCAGCACACGTATGCCACGTTCTTTGAGTGCAGGCAGCAAAAAGGCAAGGTTGGGTGTATCGGCCTGCATCATGCTCAGATCAAGAATAACAGGTTTGCCAGCAAAAAAGCCAACAGACCGCGTGATCTGATGATCCAGCGCCACCAGCCAATCTTCCAGTGGGGCTTCCGGCGTGAGGGTGAGCGCCAGAAAAGAGCGCCCGGACATACGGATACGAGGGAGTGGGGGATGTGTGCCGGACAAGAACAGCCGCTCTCGAAATAAAGATCAGGAATAACAGATGCACAGGATAATGGCGTTACAGTGCAGTTGGGAAGTGTCTGTTACGCATTGGATGCATGAAGGCAAGGGGATGGTGGGAATTTGATGTGCTTTCATGCTGTTTTCCCTCTGGCGTTGGGGCAGGCAATGGCATAAATCATCGGGTATGCGTACCCTCTTTCATTTTCCCCTCTCTCCTGCCAGCCGTAATGTTCGGCTTGTACTGGCGGAAAAGCGCCTGCCGTTTGAGGCCATTATTGAACGGGCATGGGAACACCGGCCCGAATTTTTGGCCATGAACCCAGCAGGTGATGTGCCGGTTCTGGTGGAAGATAATGGGCTGATTGTGCCGGATTCGTATGTGATCTGCGAATATCTGGAAGAAGCATATTCCGATACGCCGCTGCTGGGGCGCACGCTGGCAGAACGTGTGGAAGTGCGCCGCGTAATGGCGTGGTTTGATACGCTGTTTGCGCGCGAAGTTTCTGGCCGGTTTATTGATGAGCGGGTGATGAAGCGCCTAAGCGGCCGCGGCAACCCAGATGGCACCGCGCTGCGTGAGGCCTATGCCGCCATGCGCCCGCTTATGAAATACGTGAATGATCTGGCAGAAAACCGGAACTGGCTTGCTGGTAATTTTCTGTCTCTGGCAGATTTTACGGCCGCTGGGCATCTGTCCTGCCTGGATTTTATTGGCGATATTGATTGGAGCAAGGTGCCAGCTGTGCGGGACTGGTACGCACGCATGAAGTCTCGCCCCTGTTTCCGTCCGCTTCTGGCTGATCGGGTTTCTGGCATAACGCCGCCTGAATATTACACCAATCTGGATTTCTGATCTTTTGAAACACCAAACGGCGTGGCACGCGCCAGATGTGCTGGTTATTGGCGGCGGTGCCGCAGGGCTTATGGCTGCCATAACGGCAGGCCAGCATGGGTGCAGCGTTGTTGTGGTGGAACACGGGCCGGAAGTGGGGCGTAAAATCCTTATTTCCGGTGGTGGGCGCTGTAATTTCACCAATACAGAAATACGGGCAGACCGGTTTTTGTCTGCCAACCGGCATTTTGTAAAATCAGCGCTCAGCCGCTATAAGCCGGAAGATTTTCTGGCCCTGTTGGCCAAACATGCCATTGCATGGCACGAGAAAAAGCTGGGCCAGCTTTTTTGCGATCATTCAGCGCGGGATATTGTTTCCATGCTGTTGGCAGAATGTGGCGCAGCAGGCGTGCGTATTCTTACAGATACACGCATTCGCCACGTCAGCCGCTCTGGTGATGCCTTTCGGGTAGAAAGCTCTGCCGGTGAGTTTCAGCCAAAAGCCGTTATCTTGGCCACGGGTGGGCTTTCCATTCCCAAATTGGGGGCCAGCAGCTTTGCGTATGATGTGGCGCGGCAATTTGATGTGCCCGTTATCAAACCAGAGCCGGCCCTTGTACCACTGGTGTTTGATCAGCCGCAGGATGGGTGGTTGAAAACGCTGGCTGGTGTTTCTCTGCCCGTGCGTGTGACGTGTGGCAAAACAGCGTTTGATGAAGCTTTGCTGTTCACGCATCGGGGGCTTTCTGGCCCAGCCTTGTTGCAGATTTCTTCCTATTGGCAGGCGGGGCAGGCTGTAAAGGTGGATATGCTGCCGGGGCAGAATTTGGCGGCATTGCTGATGGGGCTAAAAAAAGCTGGTTCCAAAGCTAAGGCACCAGCAGCTTTGGCCAGATGGCTGCCGCAGCGTTTGGCCGCAGCCTTGGCAGCGCAAAAGGCATCTGAGCGGCCTATGGCGGAATGGGCCGATAAAGATATTCAAGCCTTGGCGCAGCGTGCGCAGAACATGCAACTTTACCCCACAGGCACAGAAGGCTTTGCCAAAGCAGAGGTGACGCGTGGTGGGGTGGATACACGCGCACTGTCTTCTCGCACCATGCAGGTAGAAGCTGTACCCGGGCTGTTTATGGTGGGTGAGGCTGTGGATGTTACGGGCTGGCTGGGCGGCTATAACTTCCACTGGGCATGGGCCAGCGGCCACGCTGCGGGGGAAGCCGCAGCGCAGTTTCGTGCTGTATAGGTTTTAGCTTTTTGCAGCTTTAATTTCGGCAGCCAGCTCCAGAGCGCGCGTATAAACGGTGCGCTTTGGCAAACCCGCTGCTGTTGCCGCCAGTGCTGAGGCATCCTTAACAGAATGTGTTTCCAACAGGCTGCGCAAGGTGGTGTCCAGATCATCTTCAGATGTCTGCTCCGGCTCGGCCGGGCCAAGGAGCACGGTTATTTCTCCGCGCGGGGGTGTGGTGGCGTAAAAGGCGGCTAGGTCACCCACAGTATCACGCCGCACTTCCTCAAATTTTTTGGTCAGTTCCCGCGCTACAGCACAGGGGCGTGTGGGGCCAAAAATTTCCGCCATATCAGCCAAAGTTTCAGCCAGCCTATGCGGGGCCTCGTGCCAGATTAGGGTTGCGCTCAGGCCCGCACGTTCCGCCGCATGTAGCTTGGCAAAGCTTTCCTTGCGGGCTGATGAGCGCGGCGGCGGAAAGCCAATAAACATAAACGGATGTGGTGGCAGGCCAGAAAGTACAAGTGCTGTTAATGCCGCGTTTGGGCCGGGTACGACTGTAACGGGCACATTGGCTTCTATGGCCGCGCGCACAAGGCGGAAGCCGGGGTCTGATAGCAGGGGCATGCCGGCATCAGAAACCAGCGCAATGTTGGCGCCATCTTGCAAGCGGGCAATCAGGCCGGGAATACGCTGGCGCTCATTATGTTCATGCAGTGCTTCTGTGCGGGCAGAAATACTGCGTTCTGTTAGTAGCCGGGCGGTGGTGCGCGTATCTTCACACAGAATCAGGTCTGCACTGGCCAGTGCTTCGGCACCACGCGGGCTGAAGTCCCCCAGATTGCCAATGGGGGTGGCAACCAACGTAAGACCGGGGCAAGAAGGCGCATGACTTGGCGGCTTTCCTTCGCTATGGAGGGGGGAAGTCCGGTCGCGGTGTTCATCAGGCCGGTTGTTTGTGGAGGACGATCTTGATGATGACGCGTGCATGTTCGCTCCTGTCTGGACTTTCCAGCCAAGGTCTGGCGGGAAAACAGACATGGCGCAAGGCCGGTCTGGCTGCTTTGGGCATAACCGGCATGGCTTTGGCTGGCTGTGCAGACCAATCTCCCTCTGCTGGTGGTGGGGTTTCTAAGCCTGTAGCCAGCCACAAAATTGGGGTTCTGCTGCCTCTTAGTGGCCCAAATGCCGGGCTGGGACATGAACTGCTGGCGGGTGCGCAGCTTGCAGTTGGCAACACAGCACCCACGGACCCAACAGGGTTGCAGTTAGATGTGCATGATACAGCCGCAGCCGGTGGGGCATCTGGCGCGGCTACTGCTGCTGTAAGTGCCGGGGATGGCCTGCTGCTTGGCCCGCTTACCAGTGGTGATACCGCAGTTGCGGCACCCGCCGCACAGTCTGCCGGTATTCCGGTTCTAGCTTTCACCAGTGATATTTCCCAGGCTCGTTCTGGTGTGTGGATTATGGGTATCACGCCAGAAGATCAGGTGCAGCGTCTGGTAGAACAGGCACGCCAGGATGGGCGGCGTAAGTTTGCGGCGCTTTTGCCCAACAACCCGCTAGGCCATGCGCTGGGGAATGGCTTGCAGTCTGCTTGCCATGATCAGGGTTTGCCAGAGCCCACAATTGTGTATCACTCCGGCACGGCGGCCAGTATTTCGCAAAGCCTGCGTGATATTTCCAATTACGATACACGCTTGCAGGCTGCAAAAGGCAACAGCAGTGAGCCAGCGCCTTATACGCCAGATGCCGCCACAGCCGATGCAGATGCCGCCAAAACGGCAGACAAGCTGCCTTCTAATCTGGCGGCAGCATTGGGCACAGATGGTAGCGCACCAGCAGCGCCAACAGATACGCCCAAGGCAGAGACTCCCAAGTTAGAAGCGCCACCTTTTGATGCGCTACTGCTGGGTGATACCGGCCTGAATCTGAGAAACGTGATTGTGGCGTTGAACGAAACCCAGATCAGCCTGCCATCCGTGCGTATTATGGGGCCGGGCCTGTGGGCTGCTTTTGCCACTAAGCTGGGGGCCATTAAAGGCGCATGGTATGCCGCGCCAGATCCTACGTCTCGTCAGGCTTTTATTACGCGTTTTATGGCGGTTAACCACCATATGCCCAAGCCACTGGCCGATTTGTCTTACGATGCTGCCAATGTGGCCAAAACCGTGGCGCAGAGTGGTGCTTCTGGGTATCCGGCCAGCGCACTTACGCGGTCTGAAGGGTTCTCTGGCGTCAATGGTCCGTTTACGCTGCTGCCTGATGGGCGTGTTCGTCGTGCTTTGGGTGTGTTTGAAGTGATTGGCGGCGGTAGCCCTGCCAAAATGCAGAGTGCTCCAGCAAAGGCCAACGCAATATCTGGTTGATCTGGTTGTATTTGTAGTAAAAGCTAAAAAGGGCTGCCTGATATATTTTCAGGCAGCCCTTTTTATTTGCTGTGCATAAAAGAAATTATTTTTTGTGCTGTGCCAGAATGGTTAAAACCTGCGCAACACGTTCCACCACATCATCCCACTTTCGCGGGGTGGTCTGGCGAATAATCTGCAACGTAGGGTACCATGGGCTATCTGTGCGCCCACTCAGCCAGCGCCAGCAGTTATCATACCGATCCATCAGCAAAACCGGCTTACCTAATCCGCCAGCCAGATGCACTACAGAGGTATCTACCGTGACCACAACATCCAAAGACATGATGAAGGCCGCTGTATCATCCATATTGTGGAGGAGATGTGTGGGGTCATACAATACCATGTTGGGCGGTGGGTCATTCATCTGCTCGGCATAAGGGCCTTTTTGCAAGCTGATGAGATTAACGCCTTCCACATCTCCCAATGGAGAGAGAGTGTGCAGGTTTATGGAGCGCCTGCGGTCTACAATATGGGCTGAAATTGTATTGGGCCGTGGTGCACCGCCCCATACCAGCCCCACATTCAGGTTATCATTTTCAGGCAGAAATTTTGCCAGTTCGCGCACTTTTATGGTGTCTGCCCGCAAATAGGGCACGGGCGCACCCATGGCATCTGGCGTGGCAGAAAAAACGCGGGGCAGGCTGATAAACGGGCAATGCCAATCAAACGGCGGGGTAGTGCCACCTACCTGCACAATTTGTGCGCCAACAACCCGATTACAGAGTTCGCCCAGTGTTTCTGGTACCCATAAATGTGGGATGGCCCCCCGGTCTGAAAGTGGCTTGATGTAACGCAGATACATTAAAGTATCTCCAAGCCCTTCTTCCTGCGTAATCAGGATACGCTTACCCCGGATATCCGTATTCGGCCCAAGCGAAGGCATAAGAGTGCTTGGCGGCAGGCTGGTATGGCCGGGCAGGCGCAAGCGCCATTCATGTTCTGCCCAACCTTGTGCATAACGCCCTGCTTTAAGCAGTGTAATGGAGTGGTTCAGGCGGATTTGCGGTTCTGTAGGACGCAGAGAAATGGCACGCCGATAGTAATCCAGCGCTTCATCCAGCAGCCCTTTGCCTGCCAGCATACATCCGATGTTTGAAAGTGTGCCTGCATGATCTGGCTGCGTTTCCAAAACATTTTGGAGGTGTGCCAAAGCTTCATCAAAACGGCCTTGTTCAAGAAGCGCCATGGCCAGCAGGTTGTGGGAGTGCATGCTGTTGGGCCGTAGGTCAACAGCATGGCGTAACAGACTGATAGCTTCATCAAACTGTCCGCATTGCACCAGCAAATTGCCCAGAATATCATAAATACGGGCATCCTGCGGCGTGCGCTCCAGAGCAGCACGGCATACAGCTTCGGCTAAGGGGCGTTTGTCCAGTTCCGCTAGCAGATCACTCAGTGCCTGTAGCGGATGCTCCGTGCCAGCATGGCGGGATGCAATATCGCATAGAATTTCTGCGGCTTCTTCCGGCTGGTTAGTGCCTGCAAGACAATATGCATACAGGGTTTTGGCCAGATCATTATTGCTGGTGCTCAATGGTTCCAGAACAGCAAGCATTGCGTTGAAGTGGCCCGCAATAATTTCTGTACGTGCGCGCCGCAACGTCAGTTGATCGGGCATGGTAGGGGCAGAAGCAGCAGGAGTATTCATGATGGCATTAGGTATCGTTTAAAACAGATGAATGAATAACACGAGGCAGGCAATGTGTAGGCAAGAAAAAACCCGACACGATAGTGTATCATGCCGGGCGATGAACCTGAATGTCTAAAGTAACGGAATGTAAAAGGTTCAGGCAGCTTTCATAACTGCTGTCAGGGATTCCAGAACTTCAGTCGGGTCTTTCTTTTCCAAAACGGCCACTTCGGCCACAAAACGTTCCTGCGCGGCTTCAAACAGCTTGCGTTCGCTAAAGCTGCCATCCAAGCTATCTACGTTGCGGCGTAGATCACGCAGCACTTCGGCAATCTGTACCAAATCACCCGAGTTGATTTTTTCCTGATATGCCACGGCGCGGCGGGCCCACATGCCTTTGCTAACATGCGGCTTACCCTTGATAATGGCCATGGCTTTATCTACAATCTCGCGCGAGACAATTTTGCGCAGGCCAGCCTTACGGGCCTTGCTGAGCGGGATGCGCAGTGTCATCTGGTTGCCGGGGAAGGAAATCTGGATTACTTCCAGCTTCGTTCCGGCAATTTCATCAACCCCTATCCGGTCTACCCGCCCCACGCCATGGGCGGCATAGACAATGGCATCGCCTTCCTCAAAAGGATCTTCATCCTTTACTTTTGTTTTTGCTTGGGCTGCCGTAGCAGCTGCAGCGGTGCGTGCCATGGCGTCTGTCACGCCGCCTTTAGGAGGTGCTCTGAACGTGTTCATAGCTATAGCTTATAGCATAAAACCGCAGCGTTGTCTTGTAAAAGAGAAAACTGCGGTTCTGCTATTCAGTATTGTACGCCGTTTACAGCGCCAAGTGGTGGGGCTGTTGGGTCTCCGGTAGGCTGGGTGACGTCAATTTCAATATTTCGTGCCATTGTTGCCATGGGCAGCGCATGCGGTGTGCCAGAAAAAGGTTCCTGCAGGTCATTCGCACTTTTATCCAGCACCAGAAACAGGCAGCCCACCAGTGATGAACCCAGCGGCGTAATCCATTCCAGCGTCTGCACCATGGAAAGGGGCAGCACGATACAAAAGATATTTACCAATGTGCGCGGCAAGGCTGAAAACTGCATGGGCAAAGGTGTATTGCGGATACGCTCCAAACCACCCTGCGCGTTGGCAATGTCGGACAAAATGCGGTCAATCTGTCCATGCACCGCGCCATCAATGCCCTTTTTATTAACTTCTTCCGTAACGCCCAGCCCAATCTGATACAAAATAGCATTGGGCTTGTTGCGATAATGAACAATCGCATCCTGCATATAAGGCGGAAGCAGGCGCTGGATATCGGCCGAGGCATCTTCCTTTCCCAATGCCATGCGCAGGGCGTGGGGATAGGCGGCAATGGCGTACATCAGATCATGCCGGTCTCCCAGCAATGTGCCCGCCTGTCGGCCAAAGGAGCGGCAGTTATTGGTAATAGCGCCCCATAACGTGCGGGCCTCCCACCAGCGGGCATAGGCGCTGTTGCTGCGGAACCCCATGAACAACGCCAGTGCAGAACCAATAAGGGAAACCGGCAGGCTGGGCTGTTCCATCCACTCCTGATGGAACACCTGAAAAAGCACAACTACAATTAAATCCCACCCTGCCATAAGCAGGATAACACCTAGAATTTCTTTTCCGATAATGCGTAGCCCGACCCTTTGGTCAACAATCATTCACAAATCCTCGCGTGTCACAAAAGCGTTCTTGCCTGAACCTATATCAACATGGCACGAAAAAAGGAGTTTCTTAACAATACAGATATTTATTTCATATTTTTCAGCATGAGTGCGGATTTTTGAAGGATCAGGAGGGCAGAAATGGATACGCAACCGACCAGCTTGCAACTGCGTGAGGAGCATGAATGCCACGGTGGTAAAGTGCAGTTTTATGAGCACTTTTCCCATACTCTGGGGCTTGCTGCCCGGTTTGGTGTATTCTTGCCGCCCGCTGCATGTCTGGGGCAGAAGGTACCGGTTGTCTATGCACTGGCTGGACTAACCTGCACGGAAGAAACATTCCTGATCAAATCCACTGCACTGGCAGAGGCTGCGCATTTGGGGCTGGCATTGGTGGCTCCGGATACATCACCACGCGGTGCAGGCGTGCCGGAAGAAGATAAGGACTGGGATTTAGGCACCGGCGCTGGTTTTTATCTGGATGCCACGCAAGCGCCTTGGTGCAAACATTACCGTATGGGCAGTTACATCGCGCAGGAACTGCCAGAAATTGTGGAGCAGGCGTTACCGTTGGATAGTGCGCGGCGTGGCATTATGGGCCATTCCATGGGTGGGCATGGTGCGTTGATACATGGTTTGCGTGCGCCGACCTTCTGGAAATCCATATCTGCTTTTGCGCCTATTGTGCATCCGGCGGCTGTGCCATGGGGGAAAAAGGTATTTACCGCGTATTTGGGGCCAGATCCGGCCATGTGGCGGGCATATGATGCGGTGTGCTTGTTGGAAGATGGCTACAAACACCCCAATGCCATTCTGGTTGATCAGGGTAAGGCAGACCAATTTCTGCAACGCGAACTTCAGCCGTGGCACTTGCAACAGGTGGCGGAACAGGTGGGGCAAAAATTGAACCTACGCCAGCACGCGGGGTACGATCATTCCTATTGGTTTGTACAAAGTTTTGCAGCAGACCATTTGCGCCACCATGCAGAAAACCTGAAAGTGGGTTAAATTTTTCAGGAATGGAGGGTGCGGCTCAGGCTGGGAGAGGTAAATCCCCCCAGTGCGCCCAACCATTTGAGATACTCCAAAGCCAGAAGCCGTAAAGATGAACGACGCAGAGGATGTTCCATGGCTGGAGGCAACACAGGGTAGGGGTACAGGGTGACATCAGGCAGTGTGCGGCTGAGTTCCAGCAATGCGCGGCGCATGTGGTAACTGGCTGTAACAACAATGAGCGAAGTAATATGGTTATCAGCAACCCAAACGGCTGTTTCCGTTGCGTTGCCAATGGTGGAGCGTGCCTGATAGCCAAGAGTAATACGTTCTGCCAAAGCCGGAGGTGCGGTGGAGGGTAAAAGTGCGCCCAGTGTGGTTTGGGTGTCCACGCCGGAAATCAGCAGTCTTTCACCCTGATTACGCGCTAGCAGATTAAGCGATGTATCAATGCGGCCCGCGCCACCTGTAAGCGCAACAATGCCATCTGCATGGGGCAAATAGCTTGGGGGGCGCAGGGCATCATTTACAAACCAGCCAAATCCACCAGCAAATGCAAAACAGGCCAGCAATGCCAGCCGAAGTAAAAGCCGCACAAAAAGCATGATCGGGCCAGAAGGGCGTGGCCCGGATGGTTTGTGGTGAGGGATTAAGGGAGCCGCCGTAGCCATAGGCGTACCATGCTTTGTGTTGTAACCCAGCAGATAAAGGCCGCAACAAATGGCAGTGCAGCAAAGGCAACCAGCATATCTGTTGGAATAACACTTTGCAGAGTGTGCCAATCTGGCAGCAACAGCGTGTCAGACTGGAGTGAGATATTGGCAAAAGGTGCTGCCATTCTGAACAGAACCAGCAAAGGCACCATAGCCAAAACAGTGCCTGCCAAGCTGCCACCTAGCCCCAACATAGCTGTGCGCCAAGCAAAACGACCGGCAATATAGCCATCGGATGCACCCAGCCCATGCAGGATTTTAATAATATCGCGCCGGGTTGAAAGGCCTGCTCGTGTCGCAAGGCCGGTTACAAGCGTGGCAATGCCACCAACGGTTAGCAATGCCAAACCAGCACAGGCCAAAAGGCTGTTTGCCAGTGCCCTCAGACGTTCTCCCCAGCTTGCATTATGCTCAACAATGGTGCCGGGCACATGCGCGGTAAGGGTTTGCTCCAGATCATTAGGGAGCTGCGCATTGTCTGGCAGACGAATGCGGATAATGGCTGGCAGAGGAAGGGCCGAATTATCCGCTTCACCCAACCAAGGTTCTAAAAGCCGTGCCAGTTCCTCTTTATCCAGACGGTGCATCACCGAGCCGGGGGGCAAGGTGTTGAGGTCTGCCAAAACGGCTTCTGCGCGGGTGGGGCCTGCGGGTTCTTTTTTGCTGGTAGGGGTAAGAGGTTGATCTGGATCTGGCACCTGCACGGTAACAAGCTGGGCAGCACCTCCGGCCCAGCGGGCAGAAAGCGCACGCGCACCTGTTGCTCCAGCAAGAGTTAAGGCTGCCAAAAAACTCATCATGGCTACAAGCGCAAACAGGCTGCGGTCTGGTAGGGCTTCGGAAACAGATAGGCCATCCTTGCGGCCAGAAAAGGGCAAAATCATATATCTGCCCCTTCATCCTGCACCAGTCTGCCACGTTCCAGATAGAGGGCAGGGCGTTGCAGCCTGCGTATCAGGGCCTCGTTATGCGTGGCCACAACCATGGTGGTACCCATGTCGCTGAGTTCAGCAAACATATCCAGCAACCGGTGGGCTTGGCTTTCTTCC